>JBKWCO010000097.1:0-6157 GCA_046975465.1 Streptococcus sp.
TGGGATTACAACATCAAAGTTATCTGCAGAATGCTCCAAAACAAGTTGGCGTTGGCTCATACGATGAGAATCAGTGGCAACAGCTTTAAGATCTTTGTGATTTGAAATATCAAAGTGAACTCCAGTTAAAATTGGACGACTTTCTTGTGTGCTTGCTGCGAATGAAGTTTCAGCAATGATAGATTTTAACACTTTTGTGTCCATGAGTAATGGCGTCAAGCTATCAACTTCCTGAATACGGGGATATTGTTCGACATCTTTCCCTTTCAAGGTAATTTCTGATTTACCACTCTTCAGTAAAACTTGGTATTGTTCGATTTCTTCAAAAGTAAGGGTAACATCAGGTAGGCTTGAAACAACATTAATAAAAAGTTTGCTTCCAAAAGGATAGTACCTGATTGGGTAATCAATAAACCTGCATTTTCTTCTGAAACTGAGATACTATTTTCAATTGAGATTTGCCCATTTGATCCTGTCAAATAGATACCATCACTGGTAACTTCGATTTTAATCGTTGATAGAATTGGGATAGCATTTTTAGAAGAAATAGCACGGCGAGTTGTATGAAGTGCTTGTAAGAAATAAGCTTTATTAATCGCAAATTGAATCATGATGCTCCTTTATTTTATTAGTATTATTTTAGTAGTAGTAGTAGGTCTTGTGGACACTGTGCATAAGTCTACAAAACATAGTTTTATCAAGGCTTTAAACTTGTGCACAGCCTGTGGAAAAGTTTGGATAATTTTAAATAGTTATCCACAGGTATCATTTTATCTTGTTTTTGATGGTATCAATTTCAATGCGTAAACTGTCATCTTGAGCAATCATATTTTTGATTTTATTGTATGCATGTAAGACAGTTGAGTGATCTCTTCCGCCAAATTCTTTTCCAATTTTTGGAAGGGAGTTATCAGTCATTTCACGCGCAAGATACATGGCTACCTGACGTGCCAAGACAATATTTTGTGTTCGTTTTGGTCGCCTTAATCTCCTTGACAGTAACATTATAAAACTTACCTACCTCAGTTTGGATATCTTCAATCGGAATAAGAGTTAACTTAGGACCATCCATTTTACGTGCGCGAATGGCTTCGGCAGCTACTTCAACTGTGATAGTATCTAACTGGCGAACATTGGCAACTAAGCTAATATCTTTTAAGGCCCCTTCTAAGTCACGGACATTTGAATCAAATTGGCCAGCTAAATACTCAATTGTTTCAGGAGGAAAATGATAATCATAGTCCATAATCTTATTAGTAAGAATGGCCACTCGCGTTTCAAAGTCAGGTGGTGTGATGTTGACGGTTAACCCCCATTTAAAGCGCGTGACAAGACGCTCTTCCATCTCGTTCAATTGATCTGGATTACGGTCGCTGGTCAGGACAATTTGTTTATTATTATTGTGAAGGACATTGAAAGTATTGAAAAATTCCTCTTGAGTGGCTTGCGTTGATTTTTTAGCCAATGATTGAATATCATCAATTAAGAGAACGTCCAGATGACGGTATTTAAGTTTTAGTTCATCCATTTTATCTAAACGGATATGGACAACAAATTCATTAATGAAATTCTCTGCAGTAATGTATTTGATACGTGCTTGAGGATTATCATGTAAGACCTTGTTACCAATGGCATTGAGTAAGTGAGTTTTTCCGAGACCAGGTCCTCCATAAATAAATAGAGGGTTATACGTAGCTCCTGGTGAATCAGCTACAGCTAAAGATGCAGCAACTGACCAACGGTTTTCATCCCCCTGAATAAAATTATCAAAGGTGTACTTACTATTTAAGTCTGAGTTCAATGTAGGAAGAGCAGGCGATTGCAAATCCTTATTACTGCTGAAGTCATTAGTGGTTACGTTTTGATGTACTTGATTTAAGAGTGCTTCATCAAAGACATATTCAACCTCTATTTTACTATTATAGACTTCAAATCCTGCCAATAAGATGACAGACTGCATGTTTTTTCCCAGAATAGTTTTTTGACCTCTTCAAGCAGAATTGTAGCAACGTTATCTTGAACTTTGATGAGCTTGGTATCTAGAACATAATAATCAAAAGTGGCTTGTGTAAGCTCCTCTTTGGCCAGCTCTAAGAGCTTATTCCAAAAAAAATGCTCTTTTTCGGTCATTCCATCAATTCTCCTTCTTTATTCTTGTTCTCTGATTCTATCATAAAACAAAAAAGTTTTCCACAGGTCTGAAGATAAAAGTTCCTTAAGTTATCCACAAGCTGAAAAAGACAATTCACATTGTGCACAAGAGTTATCCACAAGTTGTGAATAAAAAAAGAAACCCTCTCAAATAAAGGGAGGGCAACCGTTTTATGATGTGGATAAGTTTGTTTCTTTTTGCTACTCAATTCACAGGTCAAATAAGCTTGTTGATAATTCTGTTAAAATCTTCTTCTGTCGAAAATTGTATCTTAATTGTCCCTGAGTGATTTTTATGATAACTAATAGTCACAGGGAGACCAAGTGATTTTTCAAGTTCTTTTTCTTTATCTTTTATATGAATATCTTTTTTTGATTTTTGTTTTTTAGGAAGTCCTTGAAGTCTTTTCTCCAGGGTACGAACAGACCATTTTTCAGTAAGGACCTGATGATAGATAGTTAATTGCTTTTTAGTATCCTCAACAGCTAAAAGTGCTCTAGCATGTCCTTGACTCAGTTTGCCATTTTCGATATTCGTCTGTATCTCTTGGGGAAGTTGGAGGAGTCTGAGAGCGTTACTGATATAGGGTCTGGATTTCCCCATAGCTTTCGCCAGTTCCTCGTGACTATAAGCTAGCTCATTAATTAAACTACGATAGGCCTTTGCTTCTTCAATGGGATTGAGATTCGATCGTTGTAAATTTTCAATAATAGCTTGTTTACGACTCTCTTGATCTGTAACTTCCTTTACAACTGCAGGGATTTCTGTCATTCCTAGACGTTTACAGGCACGTAAACGTCTTTCCCCAGCAATTAGTTCATAACCAATAATATCCGATTTTCGGACAATGATTGGCTGTATTAGTCCATTTTCTGCAATCGATTGGCTTAGCTCCGCTAATTCTTCATCAGAGAACTCTATACGAGGTTGAAAAGGATTGGGATAGATGTCACTAATAGGTAAAGCTTTGAGTTGTTCTTGCATGTTATTCCTTTCCAAAAAAGGACCTTTACATTATTGTAAAGGTCTTTTGACAGATTTGTCAATGACTTAGTCAGACAAGTCTTCTGTAGATTTTGTTAATTTAAGTTCTTCAGTTTTCTTCTCTTTACCACGATAGAAGGTTACCTTGATTGTATCTCCAATACTATGGCTGTAAAGATTGGTTTGAATATCAGTTTTTGAGCTGATTTCCTTACCGTCAATTTCGGTAATAACATCATTTTCTTGAGTTTACCGTCAGCTGGCATACCTTTTGAACACTGCCAACAACAACTCCAGATTTGACATCATCAGGTAAATCTAATTTAGAAGTTGCACTGCTAGAAAGGTTACTAAGATCAACCATTGATATTCCTAGAGCTGGTCGTGTTACTTTTCCATTTTTCTCCAACTGATTAATGATTTCGACAACATCATTAGATGGGATGGCAAATCCCATACCTTCTACGGCGCTTCCAGCCACTGCTGAAGTTGATGAAATTTTACTTGAGTTAATACCGATAACTTGACCTTCAATATTGACAAGTGCGCCACCTGAGTTACCAGGGTTAATGGCAGCATCTGTTTGAATAGCATTTGTTGAAACAGTTTCACCATTGTCGTTTTGCATAGTTACGGTACGGCTAAGGCTAGAAACGATTCCCTCTGTTACTGAGTTGGCGTATTCGGTACCAAGTGGGCTACCGATAGCAATTGCCTTCTCACCGACTGTGAGAGAGTTTGAGTCTGCAAATTCCGCTACGGTTTTAATTTTATCTGAAGAAACTTTGACAACTGCTAGGTCAGAGTAAGTATCTTTACCAACGAGTTCACCAGTAATTTTTGATCCATCTGAAAGCATGATTTCAAGTTTTTTAGCGCCATCGACAACGTGGTTGTTGGTTACGATGTAGCCTCTTTACCATCCTTTTTATAGATAACACCGGAACCTTCACCAGCGACTTGTAACCCATCAGAATCTTTTGATTTGTCTTGGCTAGAGTCAGAACTATCATCTCCACCAAAGATACGGCCATAAAGTTCATTTAGAGAATCTGAAGATGACCCTTCTTGGTAATTGATGACAGAAACAACGGCATTTTGTACTTTCTTAACAGCTTTAGTTGTATCTGTTGTATTATTGTATACGGTCTTAGCTGTTTTAACACCTGTATCTGTTGAATTGGTAAAAGATACCCCTGCTGCTGTTAGTAGGATAAAGGCACCTAGCAAACCACCGAGCAAGCCAATAACAAGCATTGCAATTGGCGCTACTATTTTTTTCCAGTTAAATTTTTTCACGTTTAGTCCTCCTTTTTGATAAACATATCAAAGTAAGCTTAATTATATCATAAAGTGATTTTAAAGAACAGTTATCAACAGTCTGTGGATAAGTTTCAAAAAGTGTAGATAAAAAGCGATTTTATAGGGATAACTATAGATGCTTGACACTAAAAAGGTGTGGATAAGGTGTTAAAAGATTGTGGATATGTGCTATAATAAGCCTATGAAAGTTAAATTGATTACCGTTGGAAAATTGAAAGAAAAATATTTGAAAGATGGCATTGCGGAGTATGTCAAACGACTAGGACGCTTTACAAAATTTGAGTCTATAGAATTAACGGATGAAAAGACGCCAGATAATGCAAGCGAAGCTGAAAATAAAGCTATCTTAGACAAAGAGGGACAGCGTATCTTGGCTAAAGTAGGTGATCGTGATTATGTCATTGCCTTAGCTATTGAAGGAAAACAATTTCCCTCAGAGCAATTTGCTAAAGAGTTAGAGCAAGCGACTCTTAGAGGCTATTCAGATATTACTTTTATTATAGGGGGAAGTTTGGGACTCTCTCCTACAGTGAAAAAGAGGGCTAATCAATTAATGAGTTTTGGTCTCTTAACGTTCCCTCATCAGCTTATGCGCCTTGTATTAGTAGAACAAATTTATCGCGCATTCATGATTCAGCAGGGAAGTCCTTACCATAAGTAGAAGAAGGAAACAGACATGTTCAGAATGAAAAAACGCTCCTATCGTGTTTTTGAAGGATTACGGGTAGCAACTCTAGTAAGTTATATAGGGGGTTTCATTGATGCCTATACTTACAATACTCAAGACGGACGATTTGCAAGTATTCAGACAGGTAATCTCCTTTATTTGGTTATTCATCTTGTTGAGGGGCATATTGCAAGAGCTTTCAGCTATGTGATACCTATTTTTTTCTTTGTTTTAGGTCAGTTTTTTGTTTTTTTTGTTAAGAAGTGGCTCATTAACCATAAATGGGGATGGCATTTGCAAGCGATTAGACTTGCCTTTCTCTTGATGACTATTCTCGCCATCATTACACCTTACGTTGATTCTACTATTACGATTGCGGGCTTGGCATTTTTTGCCTCTCTTCAGGTAGGGATTTTTAAACGCGTCAGAGGGGTAAATTATGCTTCCTTCATGATGACTGGTAATATTACGAATACCTCTTTAACCGTTGCCAGGGCTATTGACGAGGGGGATCCCAAAGTCCTTAAACAAGCTTCTTACACTACTATTATCATCTTTACATTTATGGTAGGAGTTGCAGCCTCAACTTGGTTTGCTCAATATTTACATGAATACAGCCTATATACGACTTTGCTTCCCTTATTTGTTTTAAATTATTTCCTATTTATCGAGGCAAAAGAAAAACGCAACTAGAGGTTCTAGATTGCGTTTTTTATCTGATCCCAGCAGGATTCGAACCTGCGACCGTTCGCTTAGAAGGCGAATGCTCTATCCAGCTGAGCTATGGGACCAATAACTCTATTAGTTTACAAAATATATAGCAACATGTCAATACTTTGTAAAAGCAAGATAAAAACTAACGTAAAATTCGAATAAATTTAGCAAAATTTAATATTTTTTTTGAAAAAAAGTATAGACAAAATCGAATACTCTGATATAATAATAAGAGTGTTAACGAGATGAAAATCTCAGAACTTGGTCCGTTGGTCAAGGGGTTAAGACACCGCCTTTTCACGGCGGTAACACGGGTT
>JBKWCO010000098.1:0-6149 GCA_046975465.1 Streptococcus sp.
AGATGTCTGGAGACATTTGACAAGATTATTAGATTTTGACATAATAAAAAGGTTGTAAGGTAAAACTAAATTCCCCTTTCAAATAAGTTTAAGGAGATTATAAGAATGACTTTTAAGAAAATCTTAGGACTTCTGGCTCTTGCATTCTTAACCATTATTGGTTTGTCAGCTTGCACACCAGAGAAAGAGCCTACTTGGACCTACGATAAAAACAAAATGCTATTTACAGGACAAGATGCTAGTGTACAAGTTCTTTCTGCAACTAAAATTGAATCACCAGAAGGTCAAAAAGCTGTACGCGTTCACTATAAACTTACCAACTCAAGTAAAGAAACCATGAATGCCTACACTCTTTTGATGAAGGTGGTCCTTGATGTGAAACAAGAAAAGGAAGAAGTTAAGGTTGCTACATTGGTCTTTTCTAAAGATGATGACCGAGATAAGATTGCAAATAAGACCAAGATTGCTCCTAAGGAAGTTAAAGAAATCGTTGTTGACTATGCCGTTGCTGATTTTGATCATGATCTTAGCATTGATTTCTCTGATTACGGTACTGAGGCAAACGCGACTGCCAAGCTTTCACTACAAAATCTTGAAAAGGCACCTGTCAAATACTTTGATAAAAAAGATAAATAAATGAGTCATCACACGCTTGTGTGGTGATTTTTTGATGAATGAAATTCTGTACCCGTACAGTTTCTAAAAAGCCCTCTTGTAAAATCGTCAGAATTTTCATAAACTTGAATTATATTTATTAATCAAGGAGTTTTAGGTATGTCAACAAAACGCTTAACCCTTTCGGCTTTTTTATGGCACTTGTCATTATTTTGAGCTCGAGTCTCTTATCTATTCCCGTCCCAGGAGGTCATTTCTATTTTAACGGTATCGTTATTTTTTGGTTGGTTTGATTTTCCTCCGACGGAAGCTGTCATTATAGCAGGGTGGGTTCCTTTATTGTGACTTCTCTTTACCCTCTTCCAATGTGGGTGACCTTAGTGACACATAGCCTACAAGTCCTTGCTATTGCACTTATAGTTGGCAGACGTTTAGGTAAATTGTCTAAATCAAGAGCTATTTTAGGTCTTTTGCTTGGAGCTCTCATTGATTTGGTGGGTTACGGATTGGGCCGTGCCTTGTCTATGGTACGCCAGCAGTTGCAATCATGAAACTTCCTTTTGATATTGTGGCAGCCATAATCGGTCTTGGACTAGCCTATTACATTTATTTCCATACGGGCTTTGTTAAACAATTTAAAAAAGTTTGGGAAGGAAACTAGATGACGACTCTTATAGTTGCTAATGATTTGGTTGGTTTGGGGAAGGTTGCCTTAACCAGTAGTCTCCCCATCATGTCGTCCTGTCAGATAGAAGTCCTTCCTTTGCCTACGGTTCTTTTGTCCTCACATACCGGCGAGTTTGAGCATATCTATCTACGAGATCTTAAAGAAGACATGAAAGGTTTTGCCAACAGTGGGAGCAGTTGGACTTTAAAGTGGATGGCTTGGTTAGTGGTTATTTCAAGTCAAGAGAGGAGCTAGATTTAGTTGCTCAATTGGCTGAAGAGAAGCAAATTCCTTTATTTGTCGATCCCATAATGGGAGATAATGGCCAGCTCTATAAGGGATTTGACAAGACTTATGTGGAAGCTATGAGAAACTTTTGTCAGCGGGCGGATGTGATTATCCCTAATATGACAGAAGCCTCCCTTTGACTGGGTCCCCATATTTGGAAAGAGACACCTATGATAAAGCTACTATCGAAAAGCTTTTAAGAGATTTAGGCAAACTTGGCCCCAAAAAGGTCTTTTTGACCGGAGTCTCACTAGAGGAAGGAAAATTGATTAGCTTATTTTGATAAAGAAAATGAGCAAACGACCTACCTCATGCGCCCTAGTTATTCGGAACATTTTTATGGGAGTGGTGACATCCTAACTGCTATCTTATCGTCAGGATATTTTCACCACTTAGATTTGCTTGAAGTCTGTGACTTGGCCTTGAATTTCATGGATAGGGTTCTTTTATCGACCATGTCCAGTGGTCGTCCTGTAAAATATGGACTCTTCTATGAATCCCACATAGGCTATTTATTTAATGGATTTGAAAAATTATTGGAGGAAACAAATGGTAAATAATAAAATTCGTGAATTGGTCGAACTCAGTTTGTATGCAGCTTTAATTATTGTGAGTGTGCAGTTTATTCGTATTCCTTTTGGACCTCAATTTGTCCATTTGGGAAATGCCCTAGTTGTGATTGCTGTTTTGATTTTTGGTTCAAAAAAGGTGCCCTTGTAGCAACAGTAGGATTAGGACTGTTTGATATTCTCAATGGTTATGCTGCTGAGGTTTGGATAACGATTTTAGAATCTCTGATTGTCTGTTATGTCCTTCATCTCGTTTTTGAGAAAGCCCTCAAGTCAAATGACAAAACCAGCTATATTATCCTCATTGGGGTGATAGCTGCAGTGACGAAAATCATTCTTAATTTTGTCAAATATACGATTATAAACACTGCTGTTGCATCTCTACCTTTAAAAGCTGCAATGCTAGCTTCAGTGGTTAAGATTGGTGGTACTTTTGGGACATCAGTTGTTACAATTATTGCGGTTCCTCTTTTATATCCTGTCTTCAAACGCATTTTGAAAAAAGACTAAAGATTTAGCAGGCTCGTCCTGCTTTTTCTTTGCTTTTTGGATGATTTATGGTCCAAATTTACCTTAAAAATGGTAAAATGGTTAAGTTAATGTCAAGAAAGGAAGGGACTAAATCTTGGTTTAGTCCATAGGTCATATGTCTATTTTAGAAGTCAAAAATCTTAGTCACGGATTTGGTGACCGTGCTATTTTTGAAAATGTCTCTTTTCGTTTGCTTAAAGGAGAACATATTGGTTTAGTTGGTGCTAATGGTGAAGGGAAATCGACCTTCATGTCTATCGTTACTGGGAAATTGCAACCTGATGAAGGTAAGGTGGAATGGTCTAAATATGTTACAGCGGGTTACTTGGATCAGCATGCTGTTCTTGAAAAGGGAATGACTGTTCGTGATGTCCTTCGTACGGCTTTTGATGAACTCTTTAAGACTGAAGAACGTATCAATGAGATTTACATGTCTATGGCTGACGAAGGAGCTGACGTTGATGCTCTGATGGAAGAAGTGGGTGAGCTTCAGGATCGCTTGGAAACGCGTGATTTCTATACACTAGATGCTAAGATTGACGAGGTTGCCCGTGCACTAGGTGTCATGGATTTTGGTATGGATACAGATGTAACGGACCTTTCAGGTGGTCAACGTACCAAGATTCTCTTGGCTAAGTTATTGCTTGAAAAACCAGATATCTTGCTTCTTGATGAGCCAACCAACTATTTGGATGCAGAACATATTGCCTGGCTTAAACGCTATCTTCAAGAATATGAAAATGCCTTTGTCCTCATTTCTCACGATATTCCATTCCTAAACGATGTGATTAACATTGTCTATCATGTTGAAAATCAAGACTTGGTTCGCTATGCAGGTGATTATGACAATTTCCAATCTGTCTATGCTATGAAGAAAGCTCAATTAGAAGCTGCCTATGAACGTCAGCAAAAGGAAATTGCAGACCTTCAAGATTTCGTTAACCGAAACAAGGCACGTGTTGCTACTCGAAATATGGCCATGTCTCGTCAGAAGAAATTGGATAAGATGGAAATTATCGAGTTGCAGGCTGAGAAGCCAAAACCTGAATTCCATTTCAAGGAAAGTCGTACGCCTGGACGTTTTATTTTCCAAACCAAAGATCTCGTTATTGGTTACGACCGCCCTTTGACCAAGGCCCTTTGAATCTTACCTTGAGCGTCATCAAAAGGTAGCTATCGTTGCCAATGGTATCGGTAAGACTACTTTGCTTAAGAGCTTGCTTGGTATTATTCAACCACTAGAAGGAGAAGTTGAAACAGGTGACTTTATTGACCTAGGTTACTTTGAGCAAGAAGCAGAAGGGTCACGTCAGACGCCTCTTGAAGCGGTTTGGGATGCCTTCCCAGCCTTAAATCAAGCTGAGGTTCGTGCTGCTCTAGCCAAATGCGGATTAACCTCTAAGCATATTGAAAGCCAAATTCAAGTGCTTTCTGGTGGGGAACAGGCTAAAGTTCGCTTCTGTCTCCTTATGAATCGTGAAAATAATGTTCTTGTTCTGGATGAACCTACCAACCACTTGGATGTTGACGCCAAGGACGAATTGAAGCGTGCCCTTCAGGCCTTCAAGGGTAGTATCCTTATGGTATGTCACGAACCAGAATTTTATGAAGGTTGGACAGACGTTTGGGATTTTAATGAGTTAGTCTAATAAAAAAAGAGTGTTGACATTCTCTAAAGAGAAAGTTGTTCACTCTTTTTTTTGTATTTTAAAGCAAAGTAACTTTCTGGGATTTGGTAAGACAGTGATGGTGTTAAGAAAGGTAACCGTCATCATAAAGCGATTTTCTACCTATTTTGACATGTTCTACATGGGTTTAGAGCATAGAAACTTAATTTGTTCAAAAAGTAACAAAGTCTGAGCATAAAAGGTGTAACCGTTTTCCGATTATGGTAGAATAAAATAGTAAACTATTATCAAAAGAAAGTTGGATAAACTTATGTCAAAAATCGTAGTTGTTGGTGCTAACCACGCTGGTACTTTTAGTATTAATACTATTCTCGATAATTACGGAGACCAAAATGAAGTAGTTGTTTCCGATCAAAACTCTAACATTTCATTCTTGGGTTGTGGTATGGCTCTTTGGATCGGTAATCAAATCTCTGGTTCTGATGGTCTTTTCTATGCCAACAAAGAAGGACTTGAAAGCAAGGGTGCTAAGGTTTATATGAACTCACCAGTTGAGTCTATTGACTTTGATGGTAAAACCGTTACAGCTCTTGTTGATGGAAAAGAACATGTTGAATCATATGACAAATTGATTTTGGCTACTGGTTCACAACCAATTTTGCCTCCAATCGAAGGCGCTGAAATTAAAGAAGGTAGCCGTACTTTCGAAGCTACTCTTGAAAACCTTCAATTCGTTAAACTTTTCCAAAACGCTCAAGAAGTTATCGATAAGTTGAACGACAAATCTCAAGATATCAAACGTGTAGCGGTTGTAGGTGCTGGTTACATTGGTGTTGAATTGGCTGAAGCTTTCCAACGTCACGGTAAAGAAGTTATCCTTATCGACGTTGTTGATACATGTTTGGCAGGTTATTACGACCATGACTTGACTGAACTTATGGCTAAAAATATGGAAAGCCACGGTATTAAATTGGCATTTGGTGAAACTGTTAAGGCAGTTGAAGGTGATACTAAAGTTGAACGTATCGTCACTGATAAAAATGCTTACGATGTCGACATGGTTGTCCTTGCAGTAGGTTTCCGTCCTAACACAGCTCTTGGTGCTGGTAAATTGGAAACATTCCGTAATGGCGCTTACCTTGTTAATAAGAAACAAGAAACATCAATCAAAGATGTTTATGCAGTTGGTGACTGTGCTACCGTTTATGATAATGCCCTCGATGATGTGAACTACATTGCCTTGGCTTCAAACGCTGTTCGTTCAGGTATTGTCGGTGGTCATAATGCCGGTGGTGGCGATGTTGAATCAAACGGTGTTCAAGGATCAAATGGTATCTCTATCTATGGTTTGAACATGGTTTCTACTGGTTTGACTGAAGAAAAAGCAAAACGCTTTGGCTTCAATCCTGCAGTAGTAGCTTCAACAGATCTTCAAAAAGCTGCCTACATGGAAGATGAAAATGAAGACGTTACAATCAAGATCGTTTATGACAAAGATACACGCAAAGTTCTCGGTGCTCAAATGGTATCACGTATGGACATCTCTATGGGAATCCACATGTTCTCATTGGCTATCCAAGAAGGTGTAACGATCGACCGTCTTCAATTGCTTGATTTGTTCTTCTTGCCACACTTTAACCAACCGCTTAGCTATATTGCTAAAGCAGCTATCTCAGCTAAATAATCTGAAACAGCTAATTCAGTTGAATTAGCTGTTTTTTTCTTTTTTGAAATACGAAAAAAGCCTCCTACTGGAGACTTTTATTTAACTAATGTCAAATTAGTTTTTTGAAGCTTCTTGGAATTCAGGGTTTTTCCATGCTTCATCAATGATAGCTTGCAATTCATCAG
>JBKWCO010000099.1:0-6131 GCA_046975465.1 Streptococcus sp.
AATTCAGTATATTTAGCCATAAGGGCTCCTTTCTTGTCTAGGATCCTAGTTTTCTTTGAGGCTTTTTCAACGAAAAAAACCTAAATAAATACCAAGAACCAATTGGGATGAGCATACACTACTCCCATTAGTTTTTCGTATTTATCTAGGTTTTGCCTGCTGACCAGTAACAATCCTTTTGCTATGGTTCTATCTTATCAGAGTCCAAACACTTTTGCAAGCCCTTACAAAAATATTTTTTTGTTTTTGAAAGTAAAATCTTGACCAAGATTATAAGTCATGATAAACTATCGTTAGTTTATAAACTAACAGAAAGAGAGTTACACGATGAAGACAAGAGCAATTATTGAATTTAAAGACACATACGCTAGCATGGAATGCCACGAGCTTGGTTACCAAACCAAGGAAACTGCCTTGGCTATTATTTCTCCCACTGGACATATTCTATCAAGTACACCGCTTTTCAGAAAGGCATATGGTTCAAACACTGCTCACATCAACCAGCTTCCTTTCAATATAGATGATCTCAGTATCACAGCAAAAGGTCTCAGTAAAAAAGCTAAAGCCAACTTGGAAGATTGGATTGCCCATACTATCATTCTTCCAATGGACTATGATAAGTACTTTACTAAGCATCAAGAACTTTTGCACCTCTTAGCAGAGTCACCAATCGTCGAGTCTGTCCAAGCTTTAACTTATAAGACAGTTAAGATTCATTTTTCCGAAGCCCTCAATGATGAGCATATTCGCCAACTGCAAGGGTTTATTCTTGCTCAGGCAGGTATCTATAGCTATATTGGGACATCTACAGTTTCAGATCGAAATGCCTACCAGGCTCTTGAATGGGCTAAACTTGATGTTAATGGTCGTTCACACAACGATCATAAGCCTGCTATTTTCCATCGTAGCAAGGGCCTCTTAGGTGGTTTCTTTCATCAAGAAAGCCTCGCTTAAATAAGCTTTGGACACAGGATATCACCCTGTGTCCTTTTTACAACAAAAAACTCACCACAAGGGTGAGCTAACATGTTTGTTATTGTGTTTCCAGTTACTGTAGATACCAAAATCACCCAGATTGTCGCTCCAATCGCACCGATATAGGTAGATTGTTGTAAGAAGAGACAAACAAAGACGAAGATGAAGAAAAGGATTGTCAATGGATTAAGAATCTTATAAGCTGGCATAAGGAATCCATCTGCCATAAACTCTTGAGATTTACGGTACTTGAGATGAGCAAGCATGGTCAAGATATAGATGGCAATGTAGACCCCTGATGATGATGCAGTAATCAAAGCGAAGGCATCAGATACACCAGGCAAGACATTGATGAAGGCTGAAACACATACTACAATAGCTGAAACAATGATAGCACATGAAGGAATACCATTACGTGACAAAGTATCTAGCTTCAAAGCTTTCATGACTTTACTATTTGGTGTTTCCTTAGCAATTTGGAAGAGGTGACGACCTGTAGAGTAAAGTGTTGAGTTCAATGATGAAGCCGCTGCTGTCAAGACAACAAAGTTAATGAAGGCTGCCGCCCACTTGATACCAGCCATTTGGAAGACCGTTACGAATGGTGATTCATTAACTGGAAGTTTTTGCCATGGGAAGATAGCCATGAGGGCAATGAGGGCACCCACATAGAAGATGACAATACGAATCGGAATCTCCTTGATTGCCTTTGGTAAAACCTTACGTGGATTTGCTGTCTCAGAAGTTGTAATCCCTACAAATTCGATGGCTTGGTAAGCAAAGAAGACCATTTGGAAGGTCATAACAAAGCTTACCCAACCTTTAGGGAACATCTGGAAGCCGTGTGTAATATTGGCAAGGCTAGCATGTCCAGCAGGCGTTTCAAAGTTGGTTGCTACCATGAAGATACCTGTTGCGATAAGAGCTAGAATAGTGACAATCTTGATCATCCCAAACCAAAACTCAACTTCCCCGAAAATCTTAACCGCAATCAGGTTAACCGAACTCAAGATAATCAGGAAGATAATCTGAATCTGCCAGGCAGGCCAACTTGGGAACCAATATTGGACATAAGTTGATACGGCCGTAATTTCTGCCATTCCAAGGAATATCAGTGATACCCAGTAAGACCAACCCGAAAAGAATCCCCAGCCCTTACCAAGGTATTTGGTAATAAAGTTGATAAAAGTGTGCTGGTCAGGATCCATATAGAGCATCTCACCGATCGCTCGCATCATAAGATACATGAAGATACCAGTTAGTATATATACTAAGATGATTGAAGGTCCTGTTAGGGAAAGGGAACGCCCCGCCCCAAGGAAGAGACCTGTACCGATCGTACCAGCGATGGCAATCAGCTGGACGTGACGGTTTTGAAGACCACGTACCATCCCATTCTCAGTCTGGTTGTCGTCGTCTTTATGATGTTGCTTTTGCGACATTTTTTTCACTCCAATTCTATTGAGCACAACTCTTTGAATCATGCCATTTTTTAACATAACTTATATTTTACCATTTTTGAAATAATTGGTCAATTTTATACAGAATATTCAGAATTTTATACTTCAAAACAAGGGCTTGGAAAAATTCCAAACCCTTGTTCATCGTTATTATGATTCAGGATCATCAAGGCTACGGCCATGCAAGCCTTTTTCACGTTGTATTTGACGTAGTTTTTCAGGTGTCACATCGTTACCTTCTTCGTCAACGACTTTAATTCCTTCGATATGGTGACGAACTGAGCGACGATAGCCCTCAATGTATTCTTCACGAAGTTTTGCTTGCTCCACTTCTTCTTCTGGGGTCAAACCTTCGGTTTTTTTCTTTTTAGCAAGCTCATTGATACGAGCGATTTTTTCAGGTGTCATAATAAAACCTACTTTCTACCTGTTACTAGGTCATTATTTTGTGTTCAATTGGTTGAAGGCTGCAACAGCGTTGGCTTTAGCTACAAGACCTGCAAGAAGGGCCAAACGGTTGTTTTTAACTGCCTCATCTTCTGCCATAACCATAGTATTGTCAAAGAAAGCATCAATGACTGGGCTAAGAGCAAAGAGTTGAGCCAATTTATCACTAGCTGAACCAGTCAATTCAAGCTCTTCAATCGCTTTAGAAAGGGCTTTTTCTTGATCATTTTCAAAGAGACTAGCATCGACCGCCACTGAAGCATCTGCTTTTTCTGCCAAGTTGAAGGCACGTGAGAGTGACTCAACAGCTGCTTTGTAACCATCAGCCTTAGCAGCTTCTGAGAGGGCGTTAGCTGCTTCCAGCATATCAGCCACGACAAAGTTTGAACCAGCAAGAACGGCTTCTTTGATATCTTTAGATGTGCGTCCCATCATCTTGTCCACACGCGCTTTGATGAAGTTGATGACTTCTGCTTGATTATCATATGAAAGACTATCAAATGAAAGTCCGTAAAGGCTGTCAATCAACTCATCCATAGGGATATGCCAACCAAAAGCATCCAAGATACGAACAATCCCTTGTGTTGCACGACGAAGCGCATATGGGTCATTGGAACCTGATGGAATCAAGCCTACTGAGAAGAATGAAAGGAGGGTATCCAATTTATCCGCAAGCGCAAGGATAGCACCAACCTTAGTCTCTGGAAGAGCTCCGTCTGCTGAATCCGGAAGGTAGTGCTCACGGATAGCTGTCGCTACCGCAGCATCTTCACCAGCGAGAAGGGCATATTTTTCACCCATGATTCCTTGCAATTCATCGAACTCTCCGACCATACCAGTCAAGAGGTCAAATTTATAGATTTCAGCTGCACGAGCTACGGCTGCCGTTTCTTCTGCAGTCAAACCAGCTTGCTCAGCTAGTGACGCTGCAATAACACCCGCACGTGCCATGTGTTCTGAAAGAGAACCAATTTTTTCATGGAAGGTTACGTTCGCCAATTTAGCAACCAGGTCTTCAATCTTAAGTTTTTGGTCTTCACGCCAGAAGAATTCACCATCTTCAAGACGGGCTACCAAGACTTTTTCATTTCCTCGGATAACATTTTCCAAGTGCTCAGCGTTCCATTACGGACTGAGATGAAGTTTGGTTTCAACTTACCATCAAGGTCACGTACAACAAAGTAACGTTGGTGGGTTTCCATTGAGGTCACCAAAACTTCTTCTGGAACGTCCAAATATTTAGTGTCAAAGCTTCCCATGAAGGCAGTTGGGTATTCGACCAAGTTCAAGACTTCATTCAAAAGTCCTTCTTCGATCTGCACTTGAACGCCTTGTTCTGCTTCGATAGCTTTGATTTGCTCACGAATCATGTTTTCACGTTCTTTGCTGTCGGCAATGACGTAAACAGTACGAAGGTCTTCTTCATAAGAATCTGCATTGGTGATTTCCACTTCATGCCCAAGGAAACGGTGACCACGGCTCACACGACCTGACTTGATATCCAAGAAATCAAGGTCAAGCGCTTCGTCGCCTAAAAGGACAACCAAAGTGTGAACAGGGCGGATGTATTCAAAGGTGTTGTTAGCCCAGTGCATGCTAACAGGGAAAGTCAATGAAGCAAGCACTTCTGGAACGCCAGCCAAGACTTCTTTGGCAGGTTTTCCAGCTTCATGTTTCGTCACGTAGACGTATTCTTCACCTTTAACTTCACGGAATTCGATGTCGTCAACGGTCAAGCCTTTTCCACGGACAAGCCTTGCGCCTTTTGAGAAGTTTCCATCTGCATCCAAGGCGATTTTCTTAGAAGGTCCTTTAAAATCTTCGGTCAAATCAGATTGTTGGTCAGCCAAACCAATCACACGGACGGCCAAACGGCGTGGTGTTGAGAAGGTTTGAATGCTTTCGTATGAAAGACGGTTGTCATCCAAGAAGGCTGCCATTTTCTCACCGAGTTGTTTTTCACTTGGTGTGACAACGTAGGCTGGCAACTCTTCAAGTCCTAGTTCTACTAATAAGTTTTTTGTCATGTTTTTTCCTTTGCATCTTCTTTTGATAGGCACCTTAAGTACTGGGGACGTCGCTAACTAACTTTGTGAGTCTGTAGGAAATCTTTATCTCCTTGATATAGATTTCCAACAGTCTCATCAAAGTGAATTTAGCCAACTGATTTTTGAACCTAAGGTTTCAAAAATCCCCATATACCAGTACGGCGGTGCCTATCCCTTTAGCAAGTCTTCGACTTGCCTCTGTTATGTGGGCTCACTGTTCGCCCTTTTTATTTCTATACTCTTTTTATTCTTCTTCTGCTAGGAGTTTGGCGCGTGTAGCTTCGTCCAGAAGTGGGTAACCGAGTTTCTTACGTTCTGCAACGAAGGTCTTTGCTACGACACGGGCCAAGTTACGGATGCGGGCAATGTAACCGCACGTTCTGTAACAGATACTGCTCCACGAGCATCTAGCAAGTTGAAGGTGTGTGAACATTTCAAAACGTAATCATAGGCAGGTGAACAAGGCCCAATTCCAAAGCACGTCCTGCTTCTTTTTCAAATTTTTCGAAGTTTTCAAGAAGCATATCTTGGTCAGAAACTTCAAAGCTATATTTTGAGTGTTCATATTCTGGTTGAAGGAAGATTTCTCCGTATTTAACGCCTGGAGCCCACTCAATATCGTAAACAGAATCTACTTCTTGGATGTAAGAAGCCAAACGTTCCAATCCGTAAGTGACCTCAGAAGTTACCGGACCAGTTGCCAATCCCCCAACTTGTTGGAAGTAGGTGAACTGAGTGATTTCCATACCATCAAGCCAAACTTCCCAACCAAGACCAGCTGAACCAGTTGATGGGTTTTCCCAGTTATCTTCAACGAAACGGATATCGTGTTCCAAAGGATTGATACCCAATTTTTCCAATGACTCAAGGTAGAGTTCTTGGATGTTTGATGGTGATGGTTTCATAACCACTTGGAATTGGTGGTGTTGGTAAAGACGGTTTGGGTTTTCCCCGTAACGTCCATCAGCTGGACGACGAGATGGCTCTACATAAGCCGCATTCCATGGCTCAGGACCAATGGCACGAAGGAAAGTGTAAGGACTCATTGTTCCCGCACCTTTTTCATTATCATAAGCCTGCATGAGCATACAACCCTGGTCATTCCAGTATTGTTGCAAAGTAAGGATGATTTCCTGGAAAGTAAATTTTTTAGACATTATTTACTCCTTTTTCTATAATTTCTTGCGACACGAGTCTACCT
>JBKWCO010000100.1:0-6126 GCA_046975465.1 Streptococcus sp.
TATCATCACGAAGAGCAGTCGCTCCCAAGTTTGAGGTCATAATGATGATAGTGTTTGAAAAGTCAACCTTACGACCACGGCTATCTGTCAAAACACCATCATCCAAAACCTGTAAGAGGATGTTGAAAATATCTGGGTGAGCCTTTTCCACCTCGTCAAAGAGGAGAACTGAGTAAGGCTTATTGCGAACTTTCTCTGTTAATTCACCACCCTCATCATATCCAACATAACCTGGAGGAGCACCGTTAAGGCGGCTAGCCGCAAATTTTTCCATGTATTCTGACATGTCAAAGCGAAGCAAAGCTGACTCATCATCAAAGAGAACTTCCGCCAAAGCCTTGGCCAACTCTGTCTTACCAACACCAGTAGGTCCAAGGAACATGAAGGAACCAATCGGACGTTTTCCAGTACGAATACCTGACTGGTTACGACGAATAGCACGACTAATCGCTGAAACTGCTTCGTCTTGACCAATAACACGTTTATGAAGCTCTGCTTCCAGATTCAAGTAACGCTTGCTATCTGCCTGAGTCATCTTCTCAACAGGAATACCTGATAGACGACTAAGGGTTTGCATAATCTGATCTGCATCTACCAAGGCAGGTTCTGGTAATTTTGCTTTTTGGCTAGCTTTATATTGTTTAACAGCAGCCCTCATATCACCAGATAGAAGCGCTTCATCCAAAGGCGTTATCTCACGTTTGGCTTCTTTTTTGATACGACCTTGAACAGTTGCACTCGCTTCATCTAAAAGATCAATGGCAGAGTCAGGCAAGTTTTTACTCGTCAAATAACGGTGGGCTGCCTTGACTGCTGTCTCAACCGCCTCATCAGTAATCGTTACACGATGATAGTCTTCATAAGACGAACGTAGGCCTTTTAGAATATCAATCGCCTCAGCTACACTTGGCTCCTCAATTGTAATTTTAGCAAAACGACGAGAAAGAGCTGCATCTTTTTCAATATGCTTCTGGTACTCAGCTTGAGTTGTTGCTCCAACCATATGAAGAGTTCCACGTGCTAGAGCAGGTTTCAAAATATTTGCCGCATCTAAGGTACTATCAATACCTGAACCAGAACCAATAATCGTATGCAATTCGTCAATAAAAAGAATGATTTTTCCATCAGCTTCAATCTCATCAATGATCTGATTCATACGTTCTTCGAAATCGCCACGGAAACGTGTTCCTGCAACCACACTCATCATATCAAGCTCTAAGATACGCATATCAGCCAACTCAAAAGGTACTTCGCCTGAAGCAATACGCTGTGCTAAGCCAAGCGCAAGTGCCGTTTTACCAACACCTGCTTCACCTACAAGAACTGGGTTATTCTTCGTTTTACGACTCAAAACCTGAATCATGCGTGAAATTTCTTTCTCACGTCCAATAACAGGATCAAGAGCACCTGATTCGGCTACTGCCGTTAAGTCCTTGGTATAATCTGACAGTTCCCCAGTAGAAGATTGAGGAGGCTGCATCATATTAGCAAAATTTCCAGATGCTTTTGCTTTTTTAGGCTTACGCAGGTCATGAATCGCCTTTAAATCTTGCTTACTAAAACCTGCATAACGCTCAAAGAACGTCGCAAATCAATAATACGAGGCTTGTCACTGTCATCCTTATATTGAAAACCAGCAACTTCAAGGAGACGGCAAACCATCAAATCCTTATGGAGCAAAAAAGCCATCAAAACATGTTCAGAACCCACCTCAACGGCACCAGTCACCTTAGCAATTCCCTCTGCCTCTTGCAGCATAGCCTCTAAAGCATGTGACTGTGCACGTAAATCAATAATATCTGATTTGGACAACTCTGTTGGACTCTTCTCCAAAGCCAGACAGCAGCCGTCTCAATTTCTTCCGCACGAATACGGTCTTCAAAATCAGTAAATGTTAGGTAGGCTACAGATCCTGGAACCTCAACCATAGCCAGAAGCACATGCCAAGTCTCCAAGAAAGGACTTCCAAAACGCTCTGCCTCAAGCTGAGCACGATGGAAAATGGCCTGCATTTTTCTTGAATATGTCGTCATCTAATTTCCTTTTCTATCCAATCTAAGTAATAGCGAGCGTAGAATACGCGAACGAATAGCAGCCGCATCTTCGCCTAAAACATCATCACTAGCAGTTGCTAAAATCAAATTTCCCTCACGTTCAGTGATGATTTTTTCATCAAAAAGCAACTGAATCAAGTCTGTAAATACCTGCTCGCTGAGCTGATCTGCCAAGTTCTGAAGCAAATCATTAATCATGTGGTGCTTGTCGGAGAATCTGACCTTGACGATACGAATATAACCGCCACCTCCACGTTTACTCTCAACAATATAACCACGACTTTCTGTAAAACGAGTCTTAATAACATAGTTAATCTGACTCGGTACAACTTGAAAAGTATCTGCTAAGTTCGAGCGTTGAATCTCAGCAATTCCAGACTGGCCCAGCAATTCTTTAATATATTCTTCTATACTATCTGATGTATTTCTTGCCATCTTAATTCCTCCAGTCTAATTTGACTATAACTGACTATTATTATACCAAAAATGTCAGCTCATGGGAAACTATACCTTCAAAAAGCTTTTTAAAGTTGTCATTAGAGACCATATAAGATACAATAAATAAGACAAAATGAAAAGGCAACCTAGGTATTCTGCTGAAACAACTTGAACAATCGAAGAAGCTAATCCTCATCCGAACAAGAGCCTTTCACTTTATACCATGGTAATATTCCTCTTACCACTATCGAGAATACTCACTTCACCTGGGACTTCTCACTAATTTTATTTCCCTATGAAAGGTTACTCATGAAATACATCATTGCACTCTTAATCTCTATGATTCCTTTGGTTGAGCTCCGTGGAGCCGTTCCTGTTGCTATCGCCTCAGGTATCCCTTGGTGGCAAGCCCTAATTCTTTGTGTCATTGGGAACATGATTCCAGTTCCAATTATCTTCTTCTTCGCCCGCCGTGTTCTCGAATGGGGGGCAGACAAACCTCTGATTGGTGGCTTCTTTACCTGGTGTCTTAAAAAAGGTCACAGTGGTGGCCAAAAACTTGAAAAAGCTGCTGGAGATAAGGGTGTCTTCTGGGCCCTTCTCCTTTTTGTGGGAATCCCGCTTCCAGGAACAGGAGCTTGGACTGGTACCCTAGCAGCATCTATCCTAGATTGGGACTTTAAACGTAGTGTTATTGCTGTTATGCTTGGGGTTATCCTTGCAGGTATCATCATGGGAACACTCTCTCTTCTACTTGGTGTAAATACCTTCGCTCATTAATTACTTTTTCAACGTCTGGGAATACTCAAACGTTTTCTATTTACGACAAAAAAGAAGCTACGATTACGTAACTTCTTTTCTTTTTATCTAGCAACTAGAATTAGTTGTTAAGGGCTGCTGCCATTGTAGCTGCAACTTCTGATTCAAAGTCGTTAGATGCTTTTTCGATACCTTCACCAACTTCAAAGCGAACAAATTCTACTACTGAAGCATTTACTGATTCAAGGTAAGCTTCAACCGTTTTGCTGTCGTCCATGATGTAAACTTGAGCAAGAAGAGTGTAAGCTTGGTCAACTTTAGTGTTGTCAAGCAAGAAGCGGTCCATTTTACCTGGGATAATTTTATCCCAGATTTTTTCTGGTTTACCTTCAGCAGCCAACTCAGCTTTGATATCTTCTTCAGCTTGAGCAAGAACAGCATCAGTCAATTGAGCTTTAGAACCATATTTAAGGTGTGGAAGAGCTGGTTTGTTAACCATAGCACGGCTTTCGTTATCTTGATCGATAGCGTGGTTAAGTTGTGCCAATTCATCTTTGACAAATTGTTCGTCCAATTCAGTGTATGAAAGAACAGTTGGTTTCATCGCTGCAATGTGCATTGAGATTTGTTTTGCAAGAGCGTCATCTCCACCTTCGATAACTGAAACAACACCGATACGTCCACCGTTGTGTTGGTAAGCTCCGAAGTGTTGCGCATCAGTTTTCTCAACAACTGCAAAACGACGGAATGAAATCTTTTCACCGATAGTAGCTGTAGCAGTTACGTATGCAGCTTCAAGAGTTTCACCTGAAGGCATAGTCAATGCAAGTGCTTCTTCGTTGTTAGCTGGTTTACCTTCAGCAATTACTTTAGCTGTTTCGTTTACCAACTCAACGAATTGAGCGTTCTTCGCAACGAAGTCAGTTTCAGCATTAACTTCAACAACTGCTGCAACGTTACCGTTAACGTAAACACCAGTCAAACCTTCAGCTGCAACACGGTCAGCTTTCTTAGCTGCTTTAGCCATACCTTTTTCGCGAAGCAATTCGATCGCTTTTTCGATATCACCTTCAACTTCAACCAATGCTTTTTTTGCGTCCATGACACCAGCACCAGATTTTTCACGCAATTCTTTAACAAGTTTAGCTGTAATTTCTGCCATTTTGTTTTTCTCCAAATTTATTTTATAAAACTAAGGGGCAGGGCTGAGCCCGCCCTTAGGTGTTTGTCTTATTTTTAGTGGGCATCAGCCCTAACTAACCTTAAAGATTAGTTGTTGTCACCTTCGACAACTTCAACGATTTCTTCGATTGAATCAGCTGCAGCTGCTTCTTGGAAATCTGCAGAAGCATCTTCACCTTGGTTACCTTCGATGATAGCATCAGCCATTTTTGAAGTGATCAATTTAACGGCACGGATAGCGTCATCGTTAGCTGGGATGATTACATCAATCTCATCTGGATCAGCGTTTGTATCAACCATCGCTACAACTGGGATACCAAGTTTTTTAGCTTCTTTAACAGCGATTTGTTCTTTGTGTGGGTCAACGATGTAGATTACATCTGGAATACGAGGCATATCTTCGATACCACCCAAGAATTTTTCAAGACGTGCACGTTGTTTGTTAAGAAGTGCAACTTCTTTCTTAGGAAGAACTTCGAAAGTTCCATCAGCTTCCATTTGTTTGATTTCTTTCAAACGAGCGATACGTTTTTGGATAGTATCCCAGTTTGTAAGAGTACCACCCAACCAACGGTGGTTGATGTAGTATTGACCAGCACGAGTTGCTTCTTCAGCTACTGCTTCAGCTGCTTGTTTTTTAGTACCAACGAACAAGATTACTGCATCGTTAGCTGCTGCTTCACGAACGAATTCGTAAGCTGTATCAGCCATTTTTACAGTTTGTTGCAAGTCGATAACGTGGATTCCGTTACGTTCTGTGAAGATGTACTTAGCCATCTTAGGATTCCAGCGACGAGTTTGGTGACCGAAGTGAACACCAGCCTCAAGAAGTTGTTTCATTGAAATTACTGCCATGAGTATTTCTCCTTAAAAATTGTTTTTTCCTCTTCTAAGCTTTAGACTTGCAGTCCCACCCTGCGGCAACAAGACCACAATCGGCTTAGAATGAGTATTTGTCACTTTACGCAACTATAGTAGTTTATCAAAAAAAGTGACATTTGACAAGCTCTAAAATCAGTCTGACCATTAGAAAAAATTCACCCGTATTAAAATTGCAATCGTTTTCTTTGAGGTTGATAAGTATTTTGTTTATAATTAGGCTATCAAAAATAGAGGAGGACATTATTTTGTCATTAGTCGGAAAAGAAATTATTGAATTTTCAGCACAAGCTTATCACAACGGGGAATTCATTACTGTTACAGATGAAGATGTTAAGGGAAAATGGGCTGTTTTCTGCTTCTACCCTGCAGATTTCTCATTTGTCTGCCCAACTGAACTCGGTGACCTTCAAGAACAATATGAAGCTCTTAAATCTCTTGGTGTAGAGGTTTACTCTGTCTCTACTGATACTCACTTTGTTCACAAAGCTTGGCATGATGACTCAGATGTTGTTGGAACTATTACTTACCCTATGATTGGAGATCCTTCACACCACATCTCACAAGGCTTTGATGTTCTTGGGGAAGATGGTCTCGCACAACGTGGTACATTCATCATTGATCCAGATGGCGTTATCCAAATGATGGAAATTAATGCTGATGGTATTGGACGTGATGCAAGCACTCTTATTGATAAAGTTCGTGCTGCTCAATATATTCGTCAACATCCAGGTGAAGTTTGTCCAGCCAAATGGAAAGGAGGAGCTGAAACACTTACTCCTAGCTTAGATCTTGTAGGTAAAATTTAACAACC
>JBKWCO010000101.1:0-6121 GCA_046975465.1 Streptococcus sp.
AGAAAAAATCCCATCACATTGTGATAGGATTTTATATTTATTCCATTTCAAAGCTTTCGCTCTTAATCTTATCTGGTAAGACGAGAGACAAGAGAATGCACAAGATGGCTGGGATTAACCATGGTAATGATGCTCCTGACAATGGTAGGAAGTTAATAAGAGCATTTAGTCCTGCAAGCTTGAATTGGCTGCCAATAACGCTGAGCAAGGCAATCAGAGTGACTACAGCAACTGTAATTTGCATACCTGGTTTAGACAAGGCCACGAACTTGTTGTCAATTACAATCATGACAATCGTAATGGTAATTGGGTAGAGAATCAAAAGCACTGGTACTGAGAAAGCAATGATATTGTTAAGTCCCAAGTTGGCAATCGCAAACCCAATCAAGGTAAAGATAATGGCGTAGGTCTTGTATGATACTTTCGGAAATGCCTTGTGGAAGAATTCCCCTGTCGCAACGATAAGTCCTGCGGTTGTTGTGAAACAAGTCACTGTCACCATGATAGCTAGGAAAATCTGAGCAGCTGGTCCAAAGATAGCTTGTGTGGCTTGTGACAAGACGCTAGCACCAATATTGGCATCTTTTGGTAGGCCTGCCACTTGGAGTGGGAAATGATTGCCCAAAAAGGCTAGTCCCAAATACAAAGCACCAAAGAGAAGCGTCACTACAAAACCAACGACCCAAATAGTAGAAATATACTCTTTTTTAGACTTAAAGCCTAATTGGTTGAGGGTGACTACTGCCACTACACTGAAGGCCACAGAAGCCAAGGCATCCAAGGTGTTGTAGCCTTCCAAGAATCCCTTACCAAATGCAGAAGCTTGATAAGCTTGGCTAGCTACCTGAGGACTGTGAGCACCGTATTTAAGTGCTCCTGCCACAATAACCATAACAATCATGATGGCAAAGACAGGTGTTAAAATACGTCCAATACTATCTAGAATTTTAGATGGGTTCATGGCAATCCAAAGCGCTAGAGCAAAGTAGATTACGGTAAAGACAAAGAGCCAAAGGCTAGTATGCCCACTACCAATCAAAGGCGAGAAGCCAATCGAAAAGGCTGCTGCTGCCGTTCTAGGAATGGCAAAGAAAGGACCAATGGACAGATAAAGGACTGCCAAATAGACTAGGGCAAACTTGGGCGAGATTTTTTGTGAAATCTCATGAATGTATCCCTTAGGATTTAAAGTCCCGATAACCAGTGTTAGGATGGCAATACCAACACCTGATAGGACAAAGCCTGCAATAGCTGGCCAAAAATGACCTCCAGATTCAAAGCCTAGCTGAGGGGAAAGGTTAGATTTCCGCTCCAAAAACATACCAAACAACAATAGGGCTGTAAGGCCTCCTTTTTAACATAGGAACTCCATATCTAAAACAAATAAGATAGATGATAATAGCTATCTCAGTTGTTGATTTTTTATATATTATTCAGTATCTCATGACTAATGAAATTACAAGGCTTACAGCTTCATTCGAGAAGGTTTTCAAGATTAACAATATTCAGAAAAGGCGCAAAAAAAGACAAATCCCAAGGATTGTCTTAATTCTTATTAAGGGTGGCTGACAATAATTTCAACACCACTAAGTGTCCAGGAAGACACATCGCTTGGTAGAATGAAGTGGCTACCTTGGCAATGTCGTAATCCTGTCCATCTACCTGAAGGCTTCCTTGGCCATCAAGCACACTGAACAAGCTATAATCAGCGGTCTTTTCAAAATCAGCCTTACCTGAGATTTCCCACTTATATACGGCAAAGAAATCACTAGCGACTAAAAGCGTTGATTTGAGGTCATCTACTTTGTTGTGACTGGGCGACTATTGGCAGGATCTCCAATAGTAAGCACATCGATCGATTTTTCCAGATGGAGCTCACGCAAGTTTCCTGGTCATCCTTACGGTCAAAATCATACACACGGTAGGTCGTATCACTAGATTGTTGGGTTTCAAGAACCATGATACCTGCACCAATAGCATGCATGGTACCACTTGGAACATAGAAGAAATCTCCTGCTTTAACTGGAACCTTAGTCAAAAGATTTTCCCAATCCTTACTTTCAATTTGCTGACGCAGTTCTTCTTTTGATTTGGCATTGTGGCCATAAATAATTTCAGCGCCTGGCTCAGCAGCAATGATATACCAACACTCTGTTTTACCAAGTTCACCTTCATGTTCAAGTCCATAAGCATCATCTGGATGGACCTGCACACTAAGCCAATCATTAGCATCCAAAATCTTAGTCAAAAGTGGGAAAACAGGTTCTTGACGATTGCCAAACAACTCACGATGCTCTGCATAAAGAACATCTAAAGTTTGACCGGCATAACGACCATTCTTAATAGTAGAAACACCATTTGGGTGAGCAGAAATAGCCCAGTACTCTCCGACATGGTCGCTTGGAATGTCGTAGCCAAAGACATCACGCAAATGCGTGCCACCCCAAATTTTCTCCTGCATAACAGATTGTAAAAATAATGGTTCAGACATAAAAACTCCTTATATAAGAATGAATAGACTCAAAATCTCTGTTTTAACAAAGATGATTACCCATATCATGATAAATGGAACGGTTCCACTTTAAAGCAGATGTCCAAAAATCACTTACAGCCAGTAAGCATCATCGTCAGCAAATCACAAACAGATTTTGACGAGTAATTACCTCAATTATAAGCATAATTTGTGAAAATATCAACAAAGTCCTTAAAGAAATCATAAGATTTTGGCTTAATGGCTGCAAGTCATTTCAATAGCAAATTTCCTTTAAGAATCCTACTCATTCCTTCATTTTTCGGATAGATTGATTGAATTTAAAGACTTTTTAACCTATAATGTTATTGATATTATGAAAGGAAATCTCTCAATGAAATTCTATTCCTATGACTATGTGCTAAGTCAGATTAGCCAACAAAACTGGGTTATGGTTGCCATTACTGCAGGACTTATTTTAGTGACCGGTGTATTTGCTTTTAAAGCCTTCAAAGAACGCCATGATACTAAGTTTCGTGAACTCTCTATTATTTCTATTTTAACCTTAGTTGCCGTGGTTCTAATTGCTATCAGTAATTTCCAAAGCAATCAATCTAACAACGACCAATTTAGAGCATCTCTTCACTTTATCGAGGTTGTGTCTAAAAATCTTGACGTTGATAAGAGCAAGGTTTATGTCAATACTTCTACTACTACAGATGGCGCTATCCTCAAAGTTGGAAACAAGTACTATC
This sequence comes from Streptococcus sp., assembly GCA_046975465.1. Classification (GTDB taxonomy): domain Bacteria; phylum Bacillota; class Bacilli; order Lactobacillales; family Streptococcaceae; genus Streptococcus. Next base: position 3,226 of record JBKWCO010000101.1, read on the forward strand.
GTGCCATCTCAGGTTCAGAACCTGACAGCTACTTGCTAGAACAAATAAAACTTTACAAGTCTGATGTTGAACTCGTGGAGGTTAAAAAATGACATCTTTTTATCTTACTGTTGCAATTAAACTAGCTTTGGGGCTTATTTCACTCGTCTTTGTTATCAATTTAACAGGTAAAGGAAACCTAGCACCTAGCTCAGCTACTGACCAAGTACAGAACTTTGTTCTTGGTGCAATCCTCGGTGGTACAATTTATAGTAGTACCGTTTCAATCCTCCAATATATCGTGATTTTGATTATTTGGACGATTTTGATTTTACTTCTTAAATGGCTCATCACCAATATTCACTTTATCAAACATTTGATTGACGGTAAACCAACCGTCATCATCAAACAGGGTCAACTAGATCCTGAAGCTTGTCGCTCTATAGGACTTTCAGCTTCTGATGTCGCTTTAAAATTACGTTCTCAAGGAATTTTTCAACTCAAAGAGGTTAAACGTGCAGTTATTGAACAGAACGGCCAATTGATTGTGGTTCGTGCGGGTGATGAAAATCCGAAATACCCAATCGTTACTGATGGGGTCATTCAAACAGAAATTCTTGATACTATTGGTAAAACGGAGGATTGGTTAAATGAAGAGCTTCAAAAAATGGGATATGAAAACGTTTCGGATATCTTTATTGCTGAGTACGATAAAGGAAACATTAATGTCGTTACTTATTAAACAAACCACTTGCATTACCGTTTAATATTGTCTACAATGGTCTCATCATAAAAAGGAGGTTCTACTATGGGAATCGAAGATAAATTGAATCAAGCTAAAGGCGCTCTTAAAGAGGGTGCAGGTAAACTGACTGGCGACAAAAAGACTGAAATCGAAGGTGCGGTTGAAAAAGTTGTAGCAAAAGCAAAAGACGGTCTCGAAGATGTTAAAGAAGGCATTGAAGGTGCTGTTGAAGGCCTTAAAAATAACTTTAAAAAATAAGACAAAAAAGAAGTTTTCAAGCCATTTGGCAAGAGAACTTCTTTTTTATTTTTTTCTAAACTAAAATTACTAACGAGAATGCTTGCTTCCTTTAAGTGCAAATGATGCTGTCATAAGTACAGCCCCTAATGCACCTAATCCCAAGCTACTCACATCACCAGTATCTGGTAACGTTGATTGGTTTGCTTGGCTACTTTGTGAACTTTTAGCAGACTGATTAGCCTTAGAGCTTGTATGTTGTTTCTGGGCAAAATTAGTTTGTACAACTGAGCTAACATTTTCCTTTTGACTCAAGCTTGACTGACCTTTTGATGCTTCAGAAGTTTGATTTTGAGTAGGAATCTTATTCAACTTCTCAGCAGTCTCTTCGTTTGGCTGTTGGACACTGCTTGATGTATTGGTACTTGCCTGTTCAGGCTGTGCTTCTGCTGACTGATTGGCAACTGCTACTTCAGATATAAGTGATCGTACTTCAGGCTCTGCAGCTCTAGTCGTTGATGAACCTTGACCTGATGGGCTTGTGCTTCTGGCTGTCGTTGCTGAAGTAGTTGCATTTGATTGGTTCGCATTAGTTGTTGCTGCTGATGTACTAGCAGTCGCAGAAGTTGTGGTACTCACATTTGGAGACGTTGAGTTACTTGTTTGACTAGCAAAGTTTGGTGGGGTAGGACGTCCAGTATTAGCCGTCTGGCTTGTTGAACTTGTACTACTTGTGCTAGTTGTATTCTCAGAACTTGTCGAAGCAGATTGGCCCCATGGGGTATTGACGGTACCCGTATTTGTAGAGCTGCCACCATAGCTAGTCGGTCCCCCATAGCCTCCGAAATTATCAGACATTGAGGTATTGTCAAAGCTTCCACCTGGGAAGCCACCCATTCCACCTGCACCAGGACCATTATTTGTGCCTTCTTCAGTAGCTGTTGCAGTGGCACTTGAACCGCTTGAGGTTGTGATGGTATAGGTTTCACCCGAAGTTAGACTCTCGGTACTAAAGACTACATTTCCAAATGAAGACGTTGCCGTGGTTGTTGCAACAACATTTCCAGAGCTATCAGTGACTGTGATGGTATCCTGCACTTCCTGAGATGTTGGCCATGATATAAGATTGGCTCGAACCCGTTGTAAAGGCCTGAGCCATTCCTTGGTTACCAATAGCCCATACAGTACCACCCGAGATAATACCTGTCCCATCATAGTCGATAGCGGCATTATCTGCACTTGTCTGAGCGACATAGAGAGAACCACTTTTAACTGTCACATTCCCGTTACTGTCAATACCATCACCGTCTGCTAGGATTGTAACCGTTGCACCGTCAATATTGATGGCAACTTCATTTTCCAAATCAGAAGTCGAGTTGGTTAGGCTTGAAGTGTCTGCACTGTCCTTGGTCGTCCACTCAGTGGCGTTAATACCGTCATCTCCAGCAGTGATGTCAACAGTTCCACCTGTCAAGTTAATATAACGTCCTTCAAGGCCTTCGTCACCTGCCACGACCGTTACTTTAGAATTGCCTTCAATGGTCAATTCATCCGTAACCGTGATACCTTTATCAGTCGCATTAATCGTTACCGTTGAGTCGGTAATTGTCAAGTCACCACTATTAACATCTGTTTCGTCTTCGACTTGAATACCATCATCAGTTGCTGTGATGTTAACTGTGGCATTTTTAATGGTTACAGCTGTCGTTGCATTGATGCCATCCTTGGCCTCAGAAGTCAAATCAAGCGTTACAGAGTCAACCGTTACACTGTCAGCCTTAATGGCGTGCTTTTCAGTACTTGAAAGGGTCAAGCTACTTCCAGTACCGCTGGTGATGGTCAGAGCTCCAGCTGCTTCGATGGCATTAGTAGAGGTTGAAGAAATGGAACTGTCTGAAAGGACATTCACCGTCAATTCTGCTGAGGAATTAGAAG
>JBKWCO010000102.1:0-6034 GCA_046975465.1 Streptococcus sp.
AAAAAGAACGATGGTTACTTGTTGTAGACAAATAATTAGCCTACAACAATTACAAGAATTCCTTCAAATAGAAGGAGTAGAAATGATAATAGTTGTTGTTTTTTCATGTGTAAATCCTCTCTTTTGTTTTTCTTAATTGTATGCTATTATGATGTCAAAGAAAAATTATTCCCATATATGCGTGATGGAGGGATTGAAGTGAAAAATTTTGGAGAAATTTTTAAAACTTTTCGAGAATCAAGAGGTTTACGATTAAAAGATGTTGCTAAGGCTGGTATATCAACGTCTCAGCTCTCTCGCTTTGAGAAAGGGGAGACTGATTTAACCATTTCAAAATTTATGCTCATCTTGGATGAGATTAACATGCCAATTGATGAATTTATGTATGCCGTTCATGATTTTCACCGTGATGAACTTAACGAAATCTTGTCAAAGGTACGCCATTTTGTATCTAATCATGATATTGAAGGATTGAAAAAACTACTTTATTCTCAAATGGAGTCAAAGACTAAGAGAGAGAAATTTTATCACATTAATACTATTTTATTAAAAATACGCTTGCAAGATTTGTCTGGCGAAGACTATTATTCAGAACAAGATTTAATTGAATTAACAGACTATCTTTTTGGTGTGGAATACTGGGGTTATTATGAATTACTGATTTTTGCAAATACCTTAGATGTTCTAAAACACGATGTTTTTATGGTTTTAGCCAGAGAGATGTCAAGACGTTCTGATTTTTATAAAGAGATTCCTAATAATAGACGGTTGATTTCAACTATGTTATTAAATGGTTATATCACATGTGTTGAAAGAGGAAAGTTCATAGATGCTTTGTATTTTGAAAAACAATTAAATCAATGTTTCTTCATTGAAACAGAAGTCTATGAACGCCTCGTTTTCCAGTATGCACAACATCTATATCAGTATAAAAAAGAGGAGACCATAAAGCTATTATTGAAATGAAAAAGTGTATTGGAGCAATGAAACTAGCAGGAAGTAACCATCTAGCAAAAACTTATGAAGGACATCTAGAAAAAATTTTAGCAAGTAATAGGTAATACGCAGATATGGGAAAAATTTCGACACTTATTTCAAAAAGATATAATAGATTTATCAAATTAAGGAGGAAAGACCTATGTCACCTAAAAAAGAGTTTAATGCTCCTAAGACAACTAAAGTTAACAGTTGGGGTAAGCATTAAGAAAGCAACTGTAGGTCAACATTTGTTGGCCTATATGTTTTTAGGAGGGAAAATATATGAGAGATTATTCACCATATCCATTATTAGTAGATGTTTGTGTAACCAATCGGTGTAACTTAAATTGTTCCTATTGTTCTGCAGAAGCTGGTCCTTTTGCAAGTAAAAAAGGAGAAATGAGCGTAGAAAAGTTGGATTCTGTTTTTAGAGAGCTTGATTTGATGGGTGTTCCAAGAGTAGGTGTGACTGGTGGAGAACCTTTTATGCGTGAAGACATCCTTGACATTTTGAAAGCTTTTAATCAATATAGATTTGCTAAGGTTTTGAATACGAATGGAAACTTAATCACAGATTCTATTGCTGAGAGTTATCAAAACTGAATTTAGACAGAATTTGTGTAACAATAGATGGTAGTAAATCTAGTGTACACGATAGTCAACGAGGAAAAGGAAGTTTAAGAAAGCTATTGAGGGAATTAAAAATTTACAACGATATAACTTACCTGTATCAACATTATTTACCTTAGGTAAGCATAATGTCAATGATTTGATAAATACTGTAAGATTGAATGATATGCTTGGTATAGAGTATATGTCAGTAATGGTTATCTGTCCGACTGGTAGAGCTAATGATGGTAGTATTTTGGCGGATAGAAAACTGGTATCCAGTTTTTCTTGATTTAACTGAGCGACTTTCTAGGGAGAATTTAAAGTTAAGTTTAAAATTGTTCCACCAAATGAAAGTGATGTTTTTGGACACATTATTTTCCGCTTGCGTTTTATAATAGATTGGATCTGTTAGAAAGTGTTTGGCACCAAAAAGTAGATATAAATTTTGATAAGCAAAGGGAGATATCGTGTCAAGCGGTGTCAGAGCCTGTTCAATCAATCACAAGGGAGATGTATATGGCTGTGATTTGATGAACGGGATAGATGAGTTAGTTGCTGGAAATGTAAAAAAACAAAAAGTTTAGTGAAATTTGGCACAATTCGATTGTATTTAATAAACTAAGATCAATTACATTTGATGATATTTCCGGCAAATGTGCGGAATGTCCATTACCATGGTGTGGTGGAGGATGCCGATGCAGTGCTCTGGAATTGGATGGAACTTTATTGGGTTCTGATTTAGCTTGCTTTTATGAACAAAAAGGAGATGTGGAAGTCGTATGAAAGAACATTTCGTGATAAAAGGTAAGAGGGATTTCATTGTAAATAAAGTAGAAAATGAGTATATAGGATACGATAGACTTGATTTAGAGTATTATTCGTTTGATGAAATAGGTGCAGAAATACTTTATTGTATTTCCAAAAATTTTTCATTGGATAATATTGTAGAACTGTTACAGCAAAACTATGATGTATCTGCGGCAGAGTGTAAGCAAGCAATCATATCTTTCTTAGAAGAAACACCAATTTTACATATTATTTATGCAAATTTAGTTAAGTCTGATATATATTTACAGTTAATACCTTTTAGGGAGCAATAATGATAGATTCAAAAGAAGTGAACAGATTTGCAGGGCCACTAGTTTTGACTAACATTGGTCAAATTATTATTGGACAGCTGGCTTTACATTTTGCTGTGAATAACTCATCAATAATTTTATCGGGAATATCTATTATTCAGAATATGCTATTTGCTTTTGGTGGTCTTTTAGGGGCCTTTAGTCTGTCTTTTAATATTAAAAGTTCTAAGGCTTATTCTAACCGACAATACAGCAGGTTTAACGATTTGTTGAAATCAAATTTAATCATAAATTTGATTATTGGCACAGCATTTGCTTTTTTTGTAATTTTTTACGGAGAAACTATGTTGAGTGGACTTTATGGATTTAGAGGTAGTTTATTAGCATTAGCAACAAATTATTTAGTTATTACGTCCCCCTATATAATTTTGACACTATTAAATTTTTCACTTACTAATCTATTGAGAGTTCAAAAGGAAACAAGACCAATTATGTGGATCGGATTGGCAAGCTCAGTATTAGATGTATTATTGAACTATGTATTGGTACCACTATTAGGAATTAGAGGAGCTGCTATATCAACGATTATATCTTTGTGTTTTGTTTCTTGTAGCTATTTATTCATGGTTTATCCAATGATTTGGAAGTCTCTATTTGTGAAGTCTACAACGAAATTAGAGTTAGTAAAATTTGGTATCCCATTAGTTGGTCAAGAGGTTCTAGAAAGTGTGTTATTTATTATAGTGTTTGATGCATTTATGGCAAGACTGGGTTTGGAGATACTTACGATTTATGCTGTTATTAGTCAGCTACTTTCAATTATTCGTGTTCCTTCTTTTGTATATTCGACAACAGTTTCCGTCTATTTGCGGAAGCAGAGAAAATGGGACATGTCAAAGAATTTTTGAAAACTATATTTAAAAATTCATATATTGCTAGTATGTTACTTGCTTGTCCTGTTGTGTTATCATCAAATATTCTATCTCACTTTCTTTCTGATGAAATCACAACAAATATTGTACCTATTACTTTGTATACATTTTTAGCTATGGGGCTATCTCCCATTTACGAAAGTTCTAAAATGTTACTACAAAGCTTTGGAAATGAAAAATTTGTTTTGCATACATCTATTTTAATAAATCTTGCTAGTGTTATGATTCTAACCATACTACAATTCTTAAACGTTCAAACTTATTGGTCGTTATATTTCATATATGGGTTGAATTTATTTGTTTTGTCCCTGATATTTTTACGACATGCTTCTTCAGAAAAAATTATATAAAAGAAAGGGATTTAGTTTTAAATTATGCTAAATCTTTTTTGTGATAACTTTTCCAAGTCCATTTTGTTATGATGGTGCTATCTTATGAAGAAGGAGATAGTATTATCCATGTTGAGTAAAATGAAAGCTCGGCTCTTGATTGGTTTAGGTGGTCTAGCTGTGACCAGCTTTATTGTTGTGATGGGTTACACCATTGGTTCTCAGTCTGTGACTAATCACACGCAGAAATAAATCCAGTCTGAAGCTCATCATTTATTGACCAAAGAGAAAGAAAAGGAAAAGGCGAGTGTTATTTCTGATGAGCTGGTCAAAGAATTTCTTACGCAGTACTTTACCAAGGAAAAGCTGGGAGAGAACAACAACCGTATTAAGCCCTATATGACAGATTCTGCTTATAAGGAAGAAGTCGCTCGTCAAGAAGAATCCATCAACCAAGTCTATAAGGATTATATGTTGGATTATCACTTCGAAACTGCTCAAATCTATGTCAATACAGAAGACAATGAAGCCCTGACAGAGGTTACTTATCAAGTTGTTTATGTGTCTGATGTCAGCGATAAGGCTCAGAAAAGTACACAGACAGAAACGACCTCTCTTAAACTTTCTTATGCCAAAATGTCAGATCAACTCCTTGTCAATCAGGTAACTATTTGGAATAGAAAGTTAGAGGATTTAAAAGAAACTTCTGATGGAGTTAACTCAAGCATTCCAAAGATTCAAGGCACTACTACAAGTGAGACCAACTAGCAGGAGTTACTCTTCTGCTTTTTTCTTAAGGGAAGCTTAAAGAAAAGGCGTAGTTGTGGGAATTATAGAAGATTTTAAGCTTTGCTTGTTATGCTAATGTCAAGCAAAAGGAACTTATGGTTTCTATCTTATCTTTCAAAATTGGAGGTCTTCTATGAAATTTCTAAAAAGGCATGCCTATGCCTTACTCTTTACCCTTTTTCTGATGGGAGCAAATGTTTACTCTCTCTTAAAGGTCTTTGTCATTCCTTCAGCGGTCTCAACGGTTTCGGCCAATACGACTAGCTCAACCACAGCTTCGTCGACGGCATCTACTAGCACTGGTAAGGTGACTAAGACGGATACGACTTATAAAGATGACAATATGGATATCAAAATCACGACAGGTAAAACCAGTGATACCACTTACTATGTGGCTGATATCCAGCTTTCAAGTGCAGATTACCTTAAAACGGCTTTGGCACAAAATACCTATGGGACCAACATCACCGACACTACTTCAAGTATTGCCCAGCAGAATAATGCCATCTTTGCCATCAATGGTGACTATTATGGAGCTAACCAGTCGGGCTATGTGATTAAAAATGGTCAAGTCTATCGTGATACTGATCGAAACAGTGACTACGAGGACCTTGCAGTATACTCAGATGGTAGCTTCAAGACCTTTAAGGAGAGCGATACAACAGCTCAAAAATTGGTCGATTCAGGTGTGGTGAATACCTTTGCCTTTGGTCCAACCTTAGTTGAAAATGGCAAGATAGCTGTATCGGAAAATGAAGAGGTTGGTCAAGCCATGGCTGACAATCCACGTACAGCCATCGGAGTCATCGAAGAGAGTGATGGTACTGTGCACTATATTGTCATTGTCTCTGATGGTCGTACCAGTGAATCGTCAGGGTTGACCCTCTATGAAATGGCAGAGTTGATGAAATCATATGGTGTGACGACAGCCTATAACCTTGACGGTGGTGGCTCATCTACTATGTACTTCAATGGTCAAGTCATTAATAAGCCAACCACAAACGGAAACAAAATTTCAGAAAGGGCGGTGAGCGATATTGTTTACATCGGTTACTAAGAAATCAGCTAGCAAACACTTTTTCACCTACATCGGTCTAACCATTTTTAGTCTAGTCTTTACCTTTGTTTATGAACGCTTTTCTTATGGGGAATCATCCATGTTTATGCGCATGATGTTCTTCGCACCATTGGCCGGAGCTTTGATTTATCTGCTAACGGGAATAGGAATGTCTTGGGTGAAGAATCGTGCCTCAAAACTTCTCTTTAATTCAGCCATCGCTGTTGTCGCTAGTGCTTGTTTAGTTAAAGGTATTGT
>JBKWCO010000103.1:0-6028 GCA_046975465.1 Streptococcus sp.
GGTGAGTTGACTACTGCAGGTTTGCCAGCCTATCAGCTTGTAGATGAGTTGCCAGACCTTGTCCATGCTGATTTCTTAGATCAAGAGACCTATGGTTTTGTGGGTGAAGTCAAAAACATCACTAATCAAACCCTAGTGAGCCTCCTATCTCAAGGCAAACTTCCCTTGATTCCGAGTCTAGGCTATAGTGAGCAGGGGGATTTGCTCAATATTAATGCCGATTACCTTGCCAGAGCAGTGGCGATTAGTCTAGGTGCCAAAAAACTTATCCTCATGACAGATGTCAAAGGAGTTTTAGAGAATAGACAAGTTTTGGAGCATCTGAATCTTGTGGACGTTCAGAAAAAATAGATTCAGGTGTGATTACTGGGGCATGATTCCTAAAATTCAAAGTGCTGTTCAGACAGTTCAGGCTGGTGTCGAGCAGGTCATTATTGGTGATAACCTGACAGACGGTACCATAATCAAGGAGTAAGAGATGACAAAATTATTTTCAAACTATAAGCGGGCAGCGATTGATTTTGCTTCGGCTCAGGGCAATTATTTGACGGATACAGATGGCAAGACCTACTTGGATTTTTCATCAGGTATTGGGGTAACCAATCTGGGTTACCATCCCCATGTCAATCAGGCTTTGACAGAGCAGGTGGGCAAGATTTTGCATCAGCCTAATCTCTATCACAATCAGTTGCAAGAAGATGTTGCTGACCTTTTAATTGGTGACAAGGACTATCTGGCCTTTTTCTGTAACAGTGGTGCAGAGGCCAATGAGGCAGCCATCAAAATTGCCCGTAAGGCTTCGGGTAAACAAGAAATCATTACCTTCCAAAATTCCTTCCATGGTCGAACGTTTGGATCTATGTCTGCCACTGGTCAGGATAAAATCAAACAAGGTTTTGGTGAAGGTGTGCCTCACTTTAGCTATGCTATTTTCAATGACATAGACAGTGTCAAGGCCCTAGCTAGTGAAGAAACTGCAGCTATTATGCTAGAGTTGGTTCAAGGGGAATCAGGTGTGCAACCTGCGGATAAGGACTTCGTTAAGGCTTTGTCTGATTTTTGTAAGGAGACAGGTATTTATCTCATTGTAGATGAGGTTCAGACAGGAATTGGTCGTACTGGTAAGCTTTATGCTTATGAGCACTACGATATTGAACCAGATATCTTTACTTTAGCCAAAGGTTTGGCCAATGGGGTGCCAGTTGGTGCCATGCTTGCCAAGTCCTCCCTTGGGGCAGCTTTTTCTTACGGAAGTCATGGCTCTACCTTTGGAGGCAATAAGCTGGCTATGGCGGCTGCTAAGGCCACGCTTGAAGTTATGTTAGCACCTGGTTTTCTTGACACTACTCTTGAAAATGGGAACAAACTACAAGAACAATTGCAGGCGGCTTTATCTGATAAAGAGACAGTTACAACTGTGCGTGGTTTAGGTTATATGATTGGAATTGAGACCACTGGCAATCTGGGAGAACTAGTTCAGGCAGCTAGAGATAAAGGGTTGATTGTCTTAACTGCAGGGACAAATGTGATTCGTCTTTTGCCACCAATCACCCTAAGTGATGCTGAAATCGAAAAAGGTGTGGCTATCCTATCAGAAATATTTGACTAGAACATAAAAATCACTTGATTCTTGAATCAAGTGATTTCTTTTACTTATTGTCAGTAGCAATCTCGCTAAGAAGCCCTTTAGCTGTTGTCGTTGGCAGAATACGGACACGATTGAGTGAGAGGAGGCCATCCTTGGCACTCGCTAGCCCTTCGTTGGTTGTTAGTCCTAACTTGTATGTTTTCTTAGCTAGGTCCAGTGTCGTTTGATTGTAGCGACCTGATGGGTAAGCAATGGTATTGACCTTGGTATTGAGTTTATTTTCAAGGAAGTCAATAGAATCCGATAATTCAACCTTTTGTGTCGCCTTATCAGTGGTTGACAAATCGGGGTGGTTAACCGTATGGGACTGGAAGCTCATACCGTGAGTCATCATTTCTTTCATCTGTTTGACGGTAAGATTTCCAGCGTTCCCTTTCTTGACAAAGCCAGTGATAATATTATTGGTTGCTTTAGCCTTGTATTTTTTGAGAATAGGATAGGCAATCGTATAGAAGTCTTCGTTACCATCGTCAAAGGTCAACCAGACCACCTTCTTAGCAGGCAAGGCATTTTCGGTAAAGGCTTTATAGGCTTCTTCAGGTGTTAGGAAATAGTAGCCTGCCTTTGACAAAGCTTTGATTTGTGCCTCAAAGAGGTCTGGGTCAACGATAAGGTTGGCGTTAGAAGCTTCAGATGGATCCATGACGTGTACCGCATGATACATGAGGATAGGGATTTGGACAGGATTGTCATAGGTTTTCCATTTAGCTGTTGTCTTAGACTGACTGGTCTGAGCCTGTTGTTGCTTGCTTTTCGACTGATTTGGTCGGTTAAGCATAAAAACTGCCAGTAAGCCAAGAAGGACGAGATTTAGGAAAAGCAGAAGAAGGTTCAGTTTTTTTCTGTTAGCTTGAGTTGTTTTTTTCTTTTGAGAAGTCATTGTATCCCCTTTCAAATAGGTCTAGCTATTATTCTAACAAAAATGGGGTGGAAATGCACAGAATTTTCAGTAAAAAGAATACTTGCCTCCTTAAAAGGCAACAATATTCTGTCAATTCCGACAGAAATATGGTACAATTAAAAAAATGTATGTTTTTAAGGAGAAATCGTAAATGTCTATTAAAATTGGATTACTTGGCTTTGGTACAGTAGCTAGTGGTATTCCTTTCCTCTTGCAGGAAAATGGTGAAAAGGTTCTTGCAGCCTCACGTGATCAGCTTGAAATTGCAAAAGTTTTGGTCAAAGATGACGAGGAAAAAATCGTCTTCTTGCTGCTGGTAACGACTACAATTTTGTCACAAATGTTGACGAAATCCTTAACGACGATGACATTCAAATCGTGGTCGAATTGATGGGACGTATCGAGCCAGCCCGCACCTTCATCACTAAAGCGCTCGAAGCTGGTAAAAACGTTGTTTCTGCCAATAAAGACTTGATTGCCACTCATGGAAAAGAGTTGATTACCCTTGCTCAAGATAAGGGTGTGGCTTTCTACTACGAAGCTGCCGTAGCTGGTGGTATTCCAATTTTGCGTACTTTGGCTAACTCTTTGACGTCTGATAAGGTGACACGTATCCTTGGTGTGCTTAACGGAACATCTAACTTTATGATGACTAAGATGGTTGACGAAGGTTGGTCATATGAGGACGCTCTTAAGACTGCCCAAGAACTTGGTTATGCTGAAAGTGATCCAACTAACGACGTTGAAGGTATTGACGCTGCTTATAAAGCTGTTATCCTTAGCCAATTTGGATTTGGTGCCACAATTGATTTCGACGATGTGACTCACAAGGGGATTACAAACATCTCTACTGATGATGTAGCTGTTGCTCAAGAATTGGGTTATGTCATCAAATTGGTTGGTGATGTGCGTGAAGTAGAATCAGGTATCTCAGCAGAAGTATCGCCAACATTCTTGCCAAAAAATCACCCACTTGCTAGCGTCAACGATGTTATGAATGCAGTCTTTGTTGAATCTATCGGTATTGGTGAATCAATGTACTACGGTCCAGGTGCTGGTCAAAAACCAACAGCAACATCTGTTTTGGCAGACATTATCCGTATTGCTCGTCGTCTTTCAGATGGCAATGTTGGTAAACCATTCAACGAGTTCCGTCGTGACTTGCCATTGGCTAATCCAGCGGACGTTAAGAGCAACTACTACTTTGCCCTTGATACGCCAGACGAAAAAGGTAAAATTCTTCACTTGTCTGAAATCTTCAACTCAGAAGATATTTCATTTGAACAAGTCTTGCAACAAAAAGCAAATGGCACAACAGCTCGTATCGTTGTGATTACACATGCTATGTCTAAGACACAACTCAAAGCTGTTACTGAAAAACTTGAAGCAGCAGAAGATTTCACAGTTGTCAACACATTGAAAGTTTTGTCTAACTAATTGATAAGCCCATACTGGTGCATATAAGAAAGGTATCAAGGAGAAAAGTCGCTGATGGCTTTCCTCCTTTTGGTGTATTATTATGAAAATTACTGTTCCAGCAACATCTGCCAATATTGGTCCAGGCTTTGACTCTGTGGGTGTTGCCGTTTCTAAATATTTGACAATCGAAGTGCTTGAACCGGCAGATTCATGGCATATTGAACATGATTTGGGAGATATTCCGTCAGATGAAAACAATCTCCTCATTTCAACAGCCTTGCAAGTTAAGTCTGATTTGAAACCTCATAAATTGGTGATGACATCAGATATTCCCTTGGCGCGTGGGCTTGGTTCTTCAAGCTCTGTTATTGTCGCAGGAATTGAGTTGGCTAATCAGTTGGCAGATTTGAAGCTATCAGATGATGATAAACTTGATATTGCAACCAAGATTGAAGGCCACCCGGACAATGTTGCTCCAGCTATTTTTGGGAATCTTGTTGTGGCATCTTATGTGGACGAACATGTTAATAGCATCGTTACAGATTTTCCAGAGTGTGCTTTTGTAGCCTTCATTCCGAGCTATGAACTTAAGACGTCTGATTCACGTGGGGTGCTTCCAAGTGACTTGTCTTACAAAGAAGCTGTAGCTGCATCATCTATTGCCAACGTTGCCATTGCTGCCCTCTTTGCAGGTGATTTGGTTAAGGCGGGACGTGCTATCCAAGGAGACATGTTCCACGAACGTTACCGCCAAAAATTGGTTAAAGAATTTGCGGCTATTAAAGAATTGTCAGGCCAATACAGTGCTTATGCGACCTATCTCTCAGGTGCTGGCCCAACAGTGATGACCTTGACGCCAAATGATCAGGCTGAGGCTCTTAAAACTGCTATCGATGGTCTTGGTTTAGATGGTGAAACCTTCATCCTATCTGTGGATAAAGCAGGTGTTGTCGTTGACTAGAAAAAATCAAGGGCTACTCTTTGGTCTAGCAACCTATATTCAATGGGGATTTTTATCCCTTTTTTGGAAGCTTCTAGCAGGTGTTTCGGCTTACAACACCTTCTCATGGCGGATTGTTTTTACTGTAGTAACCATGCTGGGTTATGCGCTAATAGCTAAGCAAAATACGCGTTTCAAAAAGGAGCTTGTAGAACTTTGGCAAGATAAGAAAGCCTTGCTTCGTATGCTACTTGCTAGTTTTCTCATAGCAGCTAACTGGTTGATTTATATCTATGCTGTGGGTCATGGTCAAGCGACGCAGGCTAGCCTGGGCTATTACATTATGCCTATTGTTTCTATCCTGTTTGCCCTCATTTTTCTTCGTGAATCATTGAGTAGGACCATGTGGGCAGCAGTAGTATTGGCCTTTATAGGAGTACTGGTTCTTGTTGCCAATACAGGAAAACTTCCCATGGTATCATTGGGGTTAGCTCTGAGCTTTGGTTTCTATGGTCTAATCAAAAAAGGGGTTAGGCTCTCCAGTGACGTAGCCATGCTAGTAGAAAGTGGCTTGCTACTACCTTTTGTAGCTATCTATCTCGTTTTCTTTTCTCCAGAATCATTTTCTTCCTATTCGAGCATGGAAATGTTTCTCCTAGCCATCTCAGGTGTGGTGACAGCTGTCCCCTCCTCTGCTTCTCTGAGGCAGTTAAAAGGGCACCACTTAATCTTATCGGTTTTATCCAGTATCTTAATCCTACCATTCAACTGCTTGTGGCTATTCTCATTTTTGGTGAGATGGTCAGCTTTGGAGAATTGAAAGGCTTCCTCTTTATCTGGATAGCCATCCTAGTCTTTGTAACTGGCCAAATAGTAACATTTCGTAGAAGTTCCTGATAGCTATCGGGAACTTTTTATAATGTCGCCCTAAAAATGAGCCAAGTTTATCTGACAATTTTAGAACTTTAAGCTATAATAGTAGTATTAGATTAAAATAGCGGAGAATTTTATGCGAAAAATGAAAAAGCTAGTGGGCTATCTGATTCTGCTCGCTATTCCAGTTGCCATCGCTGCAGCCTTGTTTGTTTTTAACGGCTCAGGTTATCGCTTGTCAGAACAA
>JBKWCO010000104.1:0-5981 GCA_046975465.1 Streptococcus sp.
ACATAATCTAGTCCTTCATGGTCCACATCCAACATAGTCAACGCCTTGTCTGCAATCTTATCATCAATGATGCCATCACCCATGATTTGTGCATAGTCTCTCACGCGCTTAAGTAGGCGGTTAGCAATACGAGGCGTCCCACGGCTACGACGTGCTAGCTCTAGAGCAGCTTCAGGTGTTATAGTCATGTCAAAGATTTCTGAAGTACGTTCAATAATTTCCTTCAAATCTGGTAGCTCATAATATTCCATATGACCATTAATCCCAAAGCGAGCCCTCAATGGATTTGACAACATACCTGCTCGTGTAGTTGCACCTACTAATGTGAACGGTGGTAACTCTAGATGGACACTACGACTTGTTTCGCCTGCACCAATCATGATATCGATGTAGTAATCTTCCATAGCACTATAAAGAACTTCTTCAACTGCCATAGGCATCCGGTGAATCTCATCAATAAATAAGATATCACCTGGCTCCAAGTCATTGAGTATAGCAACTAAATCACCAGCCTTTTCAATTGCTGGCCCAGACGTCTGCTTTAAATTAACGCCCATCTCATTAGCTATCACAAAAGCCATGGTTGTTTTCCCCAAACCTGGAGGACCAAACAAAAGAGTATGATCTAGGGCTTCATCACGAAGTTTAGCTGCCTCTATAAAAATCTTTAATTGGTCTTTAACCTTATCTTGACCAATATATTCCTTAAAGTACTGAGGACGAAGGGTACGCTCAACATACTCTTCATCTCCTAGTAAATCATTATCTAATATTCTTGCCATAGGCTTATTTTAGCACAAAACAAAAAATGCAGTCAAAATTTGTCCATAAAAAAGAAGACAAGACTTGCCTTCTCTTTTAATTATTTCTTACCACCCTTAACTGGTGCTTTATCAGCTTTCTCTATAGCTTCTTTAATTGTCTTAGTATAGAGTTTAGCACCACGGTTAATTGAGTCGCTATCGGATCCAAAGTGAACCCCATCTGTACCATTCCAGATAGAAATATTTTCTTTAGCCACTTGATACCAGTCAGCAACTGTCACAAAGTCATATTTCTCCGCCATCTCTAACTCATACTTACGTAACTGAAGCAAAGATTGGGCCTCATTACCAGATTTACTACCATTATATGGTGTCACAAAGATGATATGGTGACCTTTAGGTAGATTTTTAATCATTTTATTAATAACCCCTTATAGTCATCAATCTCATTAACACCACCAGCAATAACAACATCCTTGGCAAGTGCATTACTATCTGCATAATCTTAAGCAAATCATTGATTGTTGATAAGTTACGGCTGACAACTGCATCCATATAGACGTTATCAATTTTCGATTCAATCTGATCCTTTGACCTAAGCGCAACAGAATCCCTCAGAATTGTCCTCCCATTAACACCAAAAGAAGTAGCCTGACTATGTTCCGCATTAGCACGCGTTAATTTATCTTAGTCTGAGCTTGCGATAAACCATTGGCTTGTAAATCTTTTCAAAGTTCTAACAGCTGGCGCAAAGAGAGAAATTAGCACCGCAATCAACGTGAGCCCACTAAAGACATAAAACACAATATTACGATAAGGAGACAAATCCAAATCTATACCAAAAGATTCGCTTTTCTTCCTGCAATAAATGGCTCTACTATATAGTAGGAAAAGGTATGTAAACAATTGATAAAATAGTGGTCACTATTACAGCAACAAGATTATTTGTTAATTGACTAAAGATAATATAGAGTGGCCAGTGGAAAAGATAAACACTATAACTAATCTCTGCCAAATAACTAATGACAGTGTGCTCTGATTTTCCAGGTAACTTTTCATGAAGAATACGCGCCGAATAAATCATAACAGCCGTGAACAAACTAGCCAAAACAAAACCAAATAGGTAGGTGATGCGTTCCTCAAAATGAAGGACTAAACCCAACAATACGAGCAAGGCAAAACTTCCTGCCATATAAAGGACTGTCTTTTTCAGAGTCCAAAGACGTATATTTTTCTTGAACCTAGCGGTCGTTTCATACACACCTGAAAGTGTCGCAAAGAGCGAGCCTAGGAAGAATGGATAGGCATGCGTAATTGATGAGAAATATAAGCGAGAAAAACTATCAACAAAGAAAGCACTAATAAACATTGATAGGAAGCTCACCATAAAGCAGGCAAGAGATACCATAAAGACTAGGCCTCTAAATTGATTTTGGTGTTTGACACGCTTAGCTAGGAACCAAAGCAAGGCACCCCAAAGAATATAATAGTGAACCTCAATAGCCAGACTCCATGTATGGAGGTAAATGTGCTGGTTAAACTGGTTCTCGTAATTTCCTCCAGTCAGAATCTCATAATAGTTAGTTACAAAACCGATAACAGAGGTAATTTGACGTCCAATACCTGCAATAAAATCATTTCGAACCAAGAGTGCTAAAGGGGTACAAATAAGAACCATCAACACAAGTGGCGGTACTATCCGATAGAAGCGTCGTCGCATAAAACCAAGGTAATCAATGCGATGCGTCCGAGATACCTCATCAATCAAAAGTGCTGTAATCAAATACCCTGAGAAGGTAAAGAAGACATCAACACCGATGAAGCCCCCAGGAAGAATACTTGGGAAGAAATGATAGATAAGAACTAAAAAGTCCTGTCACACGAATATAAGAAAACCAGTTAATTCTCATCCTTTAAAAATCCCCTGTTTAAATTTTCCTTTGTAGGTAACCTTATTTTCAGTAGTCAATTTTCCTTGGCCATCGGCTTGGCCAGACTTGAACTCACCTTGATAAATCCAACCCTCATGAGATTTAAAGGTCCCTTGACCATTAAAGGAACCATTCTTAAATTCTCCCGTGTAGGTATCACCATTGTCATAGGTCAAAGTTCCTTGACCATTCAAACGGTGGTTCTGCATCTGACCTTTATAGGTAATCTTAGTCCCATCAATCTTGATAGAATGTTGCGTTTTTATAGTCACCAAAAACAAGGACAGGGCGCATAAAATAATAACCCCTACTGTGATACGTTCAAATTGATTTCGGTCAATATCAATATTTTTAAAATCAAAATCCTTTAGTTGTTTAAAATTCATTGTCTATCCTTAATCCACTGTAACCAGTCTCGACAGCCTGTAGTTACCAATTTATATGTTTCTTCGAAGTCACCTGTGTACCATGGGTGAACTCCACCAGGTCGAAAGCTTGATTTTATCGTCATAACGCCCTGCAGATATCTGTAGAAGATCCTCAACATTTGACTCATCCATTCCCACAACTAGATTAAAGAACTCAAAATCAGCCTGACTAATCTGCTGTGAGCCCTTGGAAGAGTCAAAAGAAATAGCATATTTCCTTAAAATCTTTTGGGTACCTTGATGAACTGGATTTCCATGCTCCCATGAAGATGTCGCGCGACTTTCGATATGCAAAGACTCTCCTTTGTCCAGCTCTTTCATCACAAATTCTGCCATTGGGCTACGACAAATATTCCCCAGACAAACAAATACAATCTTCTTCATTATTCACCTCTTGCCCAAAGCTATTAAGAGATATGCTCACTTATTTTCTTTGTCAAAATTACGAACACACTTTGAAATCATGAAAGTAGGCTCTCATTAATTTTCATTTAATCAATCCATATTATACCGAAAAACTAATCAAATAGAAAGGTTTCTTTCCTAATCATATCGAAAAATTAGTTACCTTTTTTAACAGTTGCAACATTCATATTAATCTATAAGTTTAAGGCGTGAGAAAAGAGAACCTAGTTTCCTAGATTCTCCTTTTATTGACTTTAGATATTTGACCAAACACTTTCAAGAATGTTTGTTTGTTCACGTCCTGGTCCTACAGAGAAAGTAGAGATACGTACACCTACCAATTCACCAACACGACGAACATAATTACGAGCATTTTCAGGAAGCTCATCTAAACTACGGCAACCTGTGATGTCTTCTTCCCAACCTGGCAATTCTTCATAGATTGGTTCACAGCGTTTCAATTGCTCAAGACTAGCTGGGTAGTAATCAATACGCTCACCATCAAGGTCGTAAGCTACACAAATTTTTACAGTGTCAAGACCTGAGAGAACATCGATACAGTTCAAGCTGAGGTTTGTGATACCTGATACACGACGGCTATGACGCATCACCACTGAGTCAAACCATCCTACACGACGTGGACGTCCAGTTGTTGTTCCATATTCATGACCAACTTCACGGATACGTTCACCCACTT
The DNA here is from genome assembly GCA_046975465.1 of Streptococcus sp. Lineage (GTDB taxonomy): Bacteria > Bacillota > Bacilli > Lactobacillales > Streptococcaceae > Streptococcus. The sequence goes on from JBKWCO010000104.1 coordinate 4,226, forward strand.
CATCAAATAGCTCAGTTGGGAAAGGACCATCACCAACACGACTCGTATAGGCCTTACATACACCAACAACTTTATTGATTTTAGATGGACCAACTCCAGAACCAATTGTAACACCCCCGCAACTGGGTTTGATGACGTTACAAATGGATACGTTCCTTGGTCAATATCAAGCATAACCTCCTTGAGCTCCTTCAAAGAGACACGTTTACCGCGTCAAGAGCATCATTCAAGATAACAGATGTATCCGTGACATATTGTTAATTTGTTGTCCGTAAGCATAATATTCTTCAAAAATATCATCGAATGACAGTCCTTCAGACCCATACATCTTAGTAAAGAGACGATTTTTTCAGCCAAGTTTGTTTTCAAACGTTCAGCAAAGACTTCCTTGTCCAAAAGGTCTGCAATACGAATACCGACACGCGCAGCCTTATCCATATAAGCTGGACCGATGCCTTTATTAGTTGTACCAATCTTATTATCACCTTTAGCAGCTTCTTGCAGTTGATCAAGTTTAATATGGTACGGCAAGATAACGTGCGCACGGTCAGAAATACGAAGGCTCTCTGTTGACACACCTTCGGCATGAAGATATTCCAACTCTTTGACAAGTGATTTAGGATTGACCACTACACCGTTCCCGATAACAGAGATTTTCTCTGGGAAGAAAATACCTGATGGAATCAAGTGCAATTTAAATTTCTTACCATCGATAACAATCGTGTGACCTGCATTGTCTCCACCTTGATAACGTGCGATCACTTCGGCATCTTGACTTAGGAAATCTGTAATTTTCCCTTTACCTTCATCACCCCACTGGGTACCCACAACAACTACTGATGTCATATTATTTTGATAACGGACAGCTTCACCTTTACGAGGCTGTCCCCACCTTTCTTGAAAAACTTCACGGTGGGAATTTCACCCACAAGTTTTGCGTTACAGTTTATTATAGCAGAAAAAAGTCTATTTGTTCAACGTTGAAAGCGCTTCTTACAAAATATTCTGACAGTTATAGCTAAGATTGCAACTAGTTATTTACTATATCTTTTTAACCTTGTTTCTTATGTACAACTCCAATAAAGCTATTTAACCTGCTTCATATAATCATTTAACTGCCTTTGATTCTTTAAAATAATTGTCTTGTCAGAATAATTTTTAACAACTGCATTATATCGCTCTACATATTTTTTAGAACGTCCGTCTAATAAAATCCATTTCACAAATGCAAAATCAAATTTTTCATTACAGCCTTCTGCCATGCTAGGACGTGTCTTTCCCCTATATGTTAAATAACGCCTAAACGCCCGATAGAGACAATTAACTCTGTTAAAGTTGAAATATACAATACAGTCAGCTTCCCTCATACGTTCTTCATAAAGACAGGCCGAGTAATTCCCTTCAATAATCCAATCACTTTGTAGCATAAATGTTGATATATCGTCAGTCATTTCATCAACTGTTCGCTCTTGCCAATTTGATGTAAAATGAATTTTATCTAAATGAAGAACCTCACAATTGTAGTGTTGACCTAAAAAATTTGCCAAAGTCGACTTTCCAGAACCACTATAGCCAATGATTGCAATTTTCAACTCATGTCTCCTTTTTCAATTCTGTTTCTTGACTATTATCATAACACAAAGCATATATTTAGAAGAAATTATCATTGGGAACAACTCTCGTTTAGACAAATAAACACGTAAATTTCTGTTTAAAGTGAGTTCTTTCTTAGAAAAATAAAAAGAGACTTATAAGC
>JBKWCO010000105.1:0-5879 GCA_046975465.1 Streptococcus sp.
GGATCATTGTTGATGAGTTCAGAAAGTGACAAGATCAAGTGGATAATGTCTTGAGCAATAACGTAGGCAGGAGCTGCTTTACCACCAAAGATGATAGTGATTTTACGTTTTGGAAGGTTTCCTTTTTTGATTTCCAAGTATTTGTGGATGACATACAAAGCGTTCATTTGTTGACGTTTGTATTCGTGGAAACGTTTGATTTGTGTATCAATGATTGAGTTTTCATCAAGATCGATACCTTTGTTTGCTTTAAGATAACGTTTAAGTGACAACTTGTTATCATATTTGATTTGAGCCAAACGTTTGTGAACTGCTGGATCATCTGCAAATGCAGCCAATTTTTCCAATTGAGTTGCGTCAGTAAGGTAACCATCACCAATCAATTCTTTGATGTAGTCAGCAAGTTCTTGGTTTGAGAATTCCAACCAACGACGGAATGTAATACCGTTTGTTTTGTTGTTGAAGCGTTCTGGGTAAAGGTCGTAGAATGGTTTCAACTCAGAAGATTTAAGGATTTCTGTGTGAAGTGCTGCTACACCGTTAACGCTTGTAGAGAAGTGGATGTCCATGTGTGCCATGTGAACACGGTTGTGTTCGTCAATGATTTGAACACGTGGATCATCGAATTTTCACGAATGATAGCATCCAATTTTTTGATGATAACAACAAGGTGTGGAACAACTTCTTCAAGGTAGTCAAGAGGCCATTTTCAAGGGCTTCAGCCAAGATAGTGTGGTTTGTGTAACCAACCATTTTGCTTACGATTGCCACTGCTTCATCAAATTCAAATCCATGTTTTTCTGTCAAAAGACGGATCAATTCAGGAATAACCATTGATGGGTGAGTATCATTGATTTGTACGTAAGCATAATCTGGAAGATCGTGAAGGTTAGAACCACGTTCAATAGCTTCGTCAATCAAAAGTTGAGCAGCGTTTGATACCATGAAGTATTGTTGGTAAATACGCAAGAGCTCACCTTTACGAGTTGAATCATCTGGGTAAAGGAAAAGTGTCAAGTTCTTTTGGATTTCGTCTTGATCAAAAGTGATTCCTTTTTCAATCAAATCGTAGTCCAAACCATTGATATCGAAGAGGTTAAGGTAGTTCTTAGTTTCTTTCTTATAACCCAAGATATCCAAACGGTCCAAACGTGATTTCAATGTGAAGTTTTTGAATGGAACATCATAAGAGATATCAGTTGGTACCAACCATGATTGATCTTCAATCCAGTAGTTTGGTTCTGCATCTTGTTTGTTATCTTTGAAGACTTGTTTGAAGAGACCACAGTGGTAGTTAAGACCAACACCTTCACCGTTAATGCCAAGTGTTGACATAGAATCGATGAAACATGAAGCCAAACGTCCCAAACCACCGTTACCTAGAGATGGTTCTGGTTCAACGTCTTCAATTTCGCTGATTGACTTACCAGCAGCATCCAATTCAGCTTTAACATCTTTGTAGATGCCCAAGTTAATCAAGTTGTTAGACAAAAGTTTACCAATCAAGAACTCAGCTGAGATGTAGTAAACTTTACGTTTGCTATCGTTTTTAGGTTTTGGAGCAGCCGCTTCTTTTACGAATTCCAACAAAAGGTAGTAGATTTCTTCGTTTGAAAGGTCCTTAAGATTTTTGTTTTTTGCTTCAACATATTGTGTAAATGTAGCCATTTTAGTTATTACCTCGATTATATCTTTCTGTAATGTCTGTCAAAAATTCTTTCTTGTCGACAGTGATTTCACCTGGAAGCATACGCCATTTCCAGTTTTCCCCAACAGTGTTAGGGAAGTTTGTACGGCTATTTTCAGGTTTATCAAGGATATCCTGCATAGTCGCAATGGCTGTGTTGCTTACTGTTGCAAAAAGTGTGCGAAGAAGGGCACGTGTGATAGGTTCACCTTGACGGCGGTTGATGTAAGCATCTGTGTAATCACGTTGCTCTTGTGTCAAATTATCGTACCAGCCGTTAACCACTTCGTTATCGTGTACCTGTAAGCAACTGAATGTTGTGTGTATACGTGTGGAATGTCGATGCTGTTTCCAGTAGTATCGTAGAAACCAAATTGAACAATCTTCATTCCAGGGTAACCACAGTCTGCAAGAAGTTTACGTGTCTTATCATCAATGTTACCAAGATCTTCGGCAATGATTTTAAGATCACCCAATTCTTTCTTAACCACTTTGAAAAGATCGTAACCAGGTCCTGGAACCCACTCACCATTTTCAGCAGTTTCATCTCCACCAGGAATTTCCCAGAAGTCAGAGAAACCTTTGAAGTGGTCAATACGCAAGTAATCATAAAGTTTGAATGATTCTTGAATACGGAATACCCACCAAGCATAATTTTCAGCTTTGTGTTTATCCCAAGCGTAGATTGGGTTACCCCAAAGTTGACCAGTAGCTGAGAAGTTATCTGGTGGAACTCCGGCAATGTAACGTGGTTTACACTCTGCATCTAGTTTGAAGAGATGTGGTTGCGTCCAAACTTCAACACTATCAGCTGAGATGTAAATTGGCATGTCACCGATAATTTGAATACCATTCTCATTGGCATAAGCTTTAAGTTCAGCCCATTGACTAAAGAATAGGTATTGAACCACTTCGTGATAAGTAATCACTTCAGCAAGTTCCTTACGAAGTTTTTCAAGTGTTGCTTTATCACGTTTAACCGCCTTTTTATCATCCCATTCTTGAAGGGCTTTATTATCAAAGTGTTCTTTGATAGCCATGAATTCAGCATAATCAGCTAACCAGTTAGCATTTTTAGTTTTAAAAGCTTGGAATTTTTAGCTTCTTTTTTATCTGCCAAGATAGCTTTTACTGCTTTTTCAAGGATTGGACGACGTGCCTCGTAAACTTTAGCATAGTCAATAAACTCAGAATCTGACCCAAAGTCAGCATCTTTAACATCAGCTTTAGTTAAAATTTGTCACGAATAAGGAAATCCAAATCGATAAATTGTATTCCCGCTACCGCTGAGAATGATTGGTAAGGTGAGTCCCCATAACTTGTTGTAGTAAGTGGCAAAATCTGCCAGTAAGTTTGTTTTGTTTCTTTTAAGAAATCAACAAAGTCATAGGCTGCTTGACCGAAAGAACCGATCCCGTAGTCACCTGGTAGTGATGTGATGTGCATCAAAACACCGCTTGCTCGTTTGTTCATAAAGTTTACCTCAAATTATTTTTACACTTATGATTATAATGCAAACGCTTGCATAAGTCAAGGGTTTTTAACAAAAATGGTTTTTTATATTTTTTAAATAAACGTTCGTGAAATAAACGCTTTCATATCTAAATTATAGCTTTTTTAGATACATAAACTCTTAGTTTTCTGAAAAATACGTCAACTTAGAATATAAAAAATAGTCGGAACTACTTCTGTCTAACCATTTTTATGATCCTTTTATATAGATGTTACACTTTCTCTTTCAATGAGATGGAAGGGAATAGTACTTTCTGAGGCTCAGTATTTTCATCTTTTGGATAGCAACTAATTTGCGAACACTTTCTTTTCCCAGTTCCTGAATGTTAATGTCATAGGTTGTTAAGAAAGGATGCATGATTTCTGCAAACGAAGAATTGTTAATGGAGATAATAGAATAATCTTTCGAATCTTTATTCTTGATTGTTTACCCATTGATAGCCGAAGGGCAACAAGATCATCTTTAACAACCAATGCTGTAGGTAGAAAAGTTCGCAAGTGCTTTTAAACGAATCAATCGTCTGAGATGAGAAAACAAGTTCAGGTAAGCTTTCTATATAACTCACTAACAGCATCTTTATAACCTTGATAACGCTCTTGGCCTACCTGACCAAAAAGATCATCAGTGACAAAGCCAATGGTTTGGTGACCTCTTGAATTTAGATAAAAAACTGCTTCTTGACCTATTGCCTTGTTATCATTATCGATATAAGTAACTTTATTGGTATTATCCACTGCTGCTCCAATTACTACAAAAGGTACTTTTTCTTTTAAGAGATAATCTTTAACAGGATCTTTTGTTTCGAATAGAGGATGATAAATCCATCTGCACGTTTTTGACGATGCATCAGTTTAACTTGCAACAATCATCTAAAGTTGCTCCTGTAGCGATGCTGACAACCTGAGAATTACAACTAGCTTCTTCGTTAATCGCTGTTAGAATTTCCATATAGAAGGGTTGGCTAATATTTTCACGATTTGTTAAGGCGGGAGTATAACACCTAAACTGTGTGTTAAGCCAGTCGCTAATACTTGCGCAGCTATGTTAGGAACATACCCTAATTCATCCATAGCCGCTTGACTTTAATCTTGGTTTCTTCTGAAATAGCCGGATTATCTTTTAACGTTCGACTCACTGTCGACGAACTGACACCAGCCTTCTTAGCAACATCCTTAATTGTAGCCATGTATATCCCTCTCGTTTCTATTCATAATCTAATTTGCTGAAGTGTGAGAATTACCCAATATAATTACTATCAAGGTAATATTATAGCATTTAAGCAGAGAACTTCAAGTATTTTTGCAAGCGATTGCAAAAAATTAATTTTTTAAACAAATCACTTGATAGAAAGTGAAAACGGTTGCATAATGTATCAGTAAACTAATTTTTTGGAGAATTCGAAATGAAAAATGGCAAAAGTGCTACTTGGTAGTGCAGGATTACTAGTTGCTGGATCGCTCTTGGTAGCTGTGGGTCTAACTCAAGCAAGAGTTCAAGCTCAGATAGTAAGACTTTGAAACTTTGGGTACCAACAGGTGCTAAGAAGTCATACAAAGACACAGTCGCACAATTTGAAAGAAATCTGGCTATAAAGTTGACATGGTTGAAATGGAAGATCCAAATGCTCAAGAAAACTTGACTAGGATGCCTCTACTGCTGCAGATGTCTTCTCACTTCCACATGACCAACTCGGTAAATTGATGACGCTGAGCTATCCAAGAAATCCCAGAGCAATACTCAAAAGAAATTGCTGAGCAAGATACTGAACAAGCTGCTGTAGGTGCTCAATACAAAGGTAAAACTTACGCCTTCCCATACGGTATCGAAACTCAAGTTACATACTACAACAAATCTAAACTTAATGAAGAAGATGTGAAATCATACGAAACAATCACTTCTAAAGCTAAATTTGGTAGCAACTTGAAAGAAGTTAACGCTTATGTAACTGCTCCTCTCTTCCTTTCAGTTGGTGACACACTCTTTGGTCCTAACGGTGAAGATGTGAAAGGTACTAACTGGGGCAATGAAGCTGGTGTGAACGTTCTTAAATTCATCGCAGCTCAAAAAGACAAAAAGGATTTGTTAATGTTGATTCAGCTAACATGATGGCTAAATTCGAAGATGGTTCTGTTGATGCTTTCCAATCAGGACCATGGGACTACGCTGCAGCTACTAAAGCTGTCGGTAAAGACAATCTTGGTGTTGCTGTTTACCCAACAGTTAATATCGGTGGTCAAGACGTTCAAAAAAAGCCTTCATGGGTGTAAAACTTTACGCAGTTAACCAAACGCATCTAAGGGTAATGCTGAACGTATCGCCGCTTCTTACCAATTGGCACAAGCTTTGACAAGCAAAGATAGTCAAAACAACCAATTCACTAATGAAGACCGTCACATCATCCCAGCTAACAAAGAAGTTCAAGCTTCTGAAGCAGTTCAAAAGGATGCACTTGCACAAGCTGTAATTACTATGGGTTCATCTGATCAGTACACAACTGTTATGCCTAAACTTAGTCAAATGTCAGTCTTCTGGACTGAAAGTGCTGCTCTTATGAGTGATGCATATAACGGTAAAATCAAGGAAGACCAATTCCTTACTAAATTACAACAATTTGATAAAGATTTGGCAGCAGCTAAATAAGAATCCTAACTATGAGAAGGTAAAGAGGCAGGTCAGGTT
>JBKWCO010000106.1:0-5874 GCA_046975465.1 Streptococcus sp.
CTCTACGAAAATAGCCCATGATTCAACGCTATCAATCCGGCCAGGAGTTCCAACAATAGCAGAACTCTCAGCATCAGTGATATTAAAGTCATCAAGAACTTTTCGAGTTAAGACGACGCGAGCTGCCCCATTTTCATCAACTTCAAGATTATCGAAAACATAGCCTTGAAGTTTAGCAATTTTGAAAGGAAAACTATCCATTCGCCGAGCCATAGATGCAAAATCAAAGTCATATTCGCGAAGTTTAGCAGCGATTTGTAGTGTTTTAGGTGTTGTAGATGGGTAGAGGAATCGCCCCGTATCGCCAACTATGCCATTGTAGAGAACACGAGCAGCAGCATCTGACAAGGAAAGGCCAAGGCTGAGGGCCCAGTCAGTCACAATTTCGCTGGCACTTGAAGCAGTCGTATCAACAAGTAGAAGGTCACCGTAGGCATCATCGTTAGGATGATGGTCAATTTTGATAAGGAAGTCACCTTTATCATAACGATCATCATCGATACGAGGGGTGTTGGCTGTATCGGTAACAATAACAAGTGCCCCTTCATAATCTTGGTCAGTTACCTCATCCATCTCAGCAATCCAAGATAAGGTAGGCTCATTGACACCAGTCACAAGGACTTTTTTATCTGGAAAGTTTGTTTTTAAAAGTTCCTTCAGTCCTACCTGACTACCAATGGCATCTGGGTCAGGTCTTTGGTGGCGGTGAATAATAATAGTGTCGTAGGCTTTGATTTTTTCTAAAATAGCTTGAAATACAGTCATGAATGTCTCCTTGTGATTTTTTTCTATTATATCATGAAACAATAGAAAAACGGTTGGCTTAGGCAAACCGTTATAAAAATTAGATCTCTTTATAGTCAACTTCAAGTCCACGTTTAACCGCTGGACGGTAGGCAATTTTTTCAGTCCAAGCTTGAAGATGCTTGTATTCTTTAACATCAAGGAAAATACCAGCCTTATCCCAAATCTTATCTTGAGCAAGACGACCATACCAAGACCAGATGGCGATATCAGCGATAGTGTACTCATCACCAGCAATATAAGGTTTGTTTGCTAATTCTTTATCAAGCAAGTCAAGTTGGCGTTTGGCTTCCATACAAAACGGTTGATGGCATATTCGATTTTTTCAGGTGCATAGTGGAAGAAGTGACCAAACCACCCCTAGAAAAGGAGCAGCACCTGTTTGCCAAAAGAGCCAGTTGAGAACTTCCGTACGTTTTGCGTGATCAGTTGGAATGAGTTTTCCAAATTTTTCAGCCAAGTAAGGAGGATGTTAGCTGATTCAAAGACACGAACTGGTTGGTCTTCGGATAATCCATCATGGCGGAATCTTTGAGTTTGGATTGATAGAAACAAAGTCTGATCCGAATGGTCACCATCACCAATCTTAATACGATAAGCGTCATAACCTGCTTGAGCACACCGAGTTCTTTAAGTTCTTCACATGATAGTTGCCTTGATACCATTTGGTGTCGGAAGAGTATAGAGTTGGAAAGGTTGTCGCCTTTAGGTAAAGTTTGTTCAAAACGTGCACCAGCTGTAGGTTGATTGAGGCCACCCCAGGCACCTCCCATAGAGGTTGGGTTTTCCCAAACTTCTGGTAAAATATAGTCAGACATAAAGTTTCTCCTTGTATTCTTGATAGTTACATCCTAACAAAATGCTAATGGCATTTCAAGAATCTACTACGTCCTATTAGGCGCGACACCTTGACTTTTTCCATAAGAATGATAAGATAGTAAAAATTAATTTTTATCTGATAAAAAACATATTGTTTAGAGAGGAAGAAAAGAATGACTGCTATTGATTTTCATAAGTTGGCTAAAGCAGAACTACACTGCCATTTGGATGGTTCTCTATCATTGGAAACTATTCGTCACCTAGCTGACATAGCAAAGATTGAGTTACCTAAGGATGATGCGGAGCTCAAACACCATGTGACAGCCCCGGCTACCTGTGAGAGTCTCCTAGATTATCTTGAGGCTTTTGATTATATTCGTCCTTTGCTTCAAACAAAGGAAGCCTTGACCATTGCGGCTTATGATGTCGTAAATCAGGCTGCTCTTGAAAATGTCATCTATATTGAAGTGCGTTTTGCTCCCGAATTATCGATGGATAAGGGATTGACTGTCGCTGAAACCATTGATGCCGTTTGTCAGGGCTTACGTCAAGCTCAAGAAGAATTTGGTATTGTAGCCAAGGCCCTAGTTTGTGGCATGCGCCAATAGGATCAAGAATTAACGGCTCGTATTCTTGATGAAGCGAATGAGGTTGGAGATAGTGACTTTGTTGGTTTTGATTTTGCTGGAGATGAACATCATTATGGACCTAAAGCGATTAAACCTCTAATTGAACAAGTCCAAAGTTACAACCGTCCGATGACTTTTCATGCTGGTGAGTGTGGTTGCCCTGCCTTTTTGGCTGAGTCGATTGCCATGGGAATTAAGCGTAATGGCCATGCAACGATTTTGGCTCAAGAGCCCGAGCTTTTGGAAGAATTTGTAAAAATGGTGTCACAGGAGAGTTATGTTTAACAAGTAATCTCCAGACCAAGGCAGCCGTTACAGTTGATGATTTTCCTTATCTAAAAATGAAAGCGGCAGGGGCTAATATTACTATTAATACGGACAATCGTACCGTTTCTGATACAAACCTGACCAAAGAGTACGAACTCTATCACAAGCATTTTGATAGCTCAGTTCAAGACTTCTATGCTCATAATAAGACAGCAATCGAAGCTTCATTTGCTAGTGATGAGGAGAAAGAAGAACTCCTTGAAAAATTGGCTAAAGCCTATTCATAAGAAGTAAATAGACTGGTAAAACTTTATAAAGGTGATAAAATTGAGCCATTTGGAACATCAGTCAAACCTATCATAAAAATAGGGGAGAGAGGCGAACTTTTTTCAAAAATTGTTCAGTCTCCCTCCCTTTTACGCTTGGAATTATGATAAAATAAGTACAATACATATTTTAGAGGAGACTGGTTTGGCACAACTTTATTTTCGCTACGGCACCATGAATTCTGGGAAATCCATTGAGATTCTTAAGGTTGCCTATAATTACGAAGAACAAGGAAAACCAGTAGTATTGTTGACCAGTCGTTTGGATAATCGAGATGGGGTCGGCTATATCTCTAGTCGTATTGGCATGAAGCGGAAGGCCTATCCTATTGGTGATGGTACGGATATTTTTGGTTACATTGCTACTATGAATCCCGTCCTTATTGTGTTTTGATTGATGAGGCTCAATTTCTGACTCGGGCAAATGTCTACGATTTGGCACGTATTGTTGACGAGTTGGATATTCCCGTAATGGCATTTGGCTTAAAAATGATTTTCAAAACAACCTGTTTGAGGATCAAAGTATCTCTTGCTTTTATCTGACAAGATTGATGAAATAAAAACCATCTGTCATTACTGCTCTAGAAGGCAACTATGGTTCTACGCATGGAAAATGGAGAGCCGGTTTATGAAGGGGCACAGGTTCAAATTGGAGGTCATAGAGTTATATTTCCGTTTGTCGAAAGCACTGGTTTAACCCACCTCGCAAGAAAATAGTTCCCTTTGAAAGAGGATTAAAAACGATTATCAGTTATACAAGGAGTAACAGTAACAAATGAACATTTATGATCAGTTGCAGGCGGTTGAAGACCGTTACGAGGAATTAGGAGAGCTACTTAGTGACCCTGAGGTTGTTTCGGATACTAAGCGTTTTATGGAATTGTCTCGTGAAGAGGCTAATACCGTGAAACTGTAACAGTTTACCGTGAATACAAGCAAGTTATTCAAAACATCACAGATGCTGAAGAGATGATTAAGGAAGCAAGCGGTGATCCTGACTTGGAAGAAATGGCTAAGGAAGAACTCAAAGAATCCAAAGCCGCTAAAGAAGAGTACGAAGAACGTTTGAAAATTCTTCTCTTGCCAAAAGACCCTAATGATGACAAGAATATCATCCTTGAAATCCGTGGGGCTGCAGGTGGTGATGAAGCAGCTTTGTTTGCGGAGACCTCTTAAATATGTACCAAAAATACGCTGAAACACAAGGTTGGCGCTTTGAGGTCATGGAAGCATCATACAATGGTGTCGGTGGTATCAAAGAAGTGGTTGCCATGGTTTCAGGACAATCAGTCTACTCTAAACTCAAATATGAATCAGGAGCACACCGTGTACAACGTGTGCCTGTGACTGAGAGCCAAGGTCGTGTTCATACCTCGACAGCAACTGTTTTGGTTATGCCAGAAGTTGAAGAAGTAGAGTACGAAATTGATCCTAAGGACCTTCGTGTCGATATCTATCACGCATCTGGTGCTGGTGGTCAGAACGTCAATAAGGTTGCGACTGCGGTTCGTATGGTTCACATTCCTACTGGAATCAAAGTAGAGATGCAAGAAGAACGTACACAACAGAAGAACCGTGATAAAGCCATGAAGATTATCCGTGCGCGTGTTGCTGACCACTTTGCACAGATTGCTCAAGATGAACAAGATGCTGAGCGTAAATCAACTGTTGGTACAGGGGACCGTTCAGAGCGTATCCGTACTTACAACTTCCCACAAAATCGTGTGACGGATCACCGTATTGGTTTGACCCTTCAAAACTAGATACGATTTTAGCTGGTAAACTAGATGAAGTTGTTGATGCTTTGGTTCTTTACGATCAAACACAAAAATTGGAAGAACTTAACAAATGATTCTGGCAGATGCCTTAGCAGGCTATGAGAAGGAACTTGGGGCTGTTGGAGAAGAGCCAGAGGCTCTGTCCTTTGTCTATCGTGGTTTGAAACATTGGGATTTGACGCAATTTGTTCTTCATCTACGACAAGAAGTTTCAGAGGAAGACGAAAAGCTTCTTTCTAGTATCTTTAATCAACTAAAAGTGCATAAACCTGCTCAGTATATCCTAGGTTTTGAAGATTTTCATGGCTTACGTTTTCAAGTTGATGAGCGTGTTTGATTCCTCGTCCTGAAACTGAGGAATTAGTGGAGCTAATTTTGGCGGAAAACCCAAAGACAGAGCTTAAGGTTCTTGATATTGGAACTGGGAGTGGTGCTATTGCAGTGTCTCTGAAAAGAGTTGTCCTCTTTGGCAAGTGACAGCCAGTGACTTGTCTGTGGATGCTTTAGAACTTGCTAGAGAAATGCCAAGCTCAACCAAGTAGACATCAGTTTTATTCAATCGGATGTTTTTGAAGTTATTCTCTGATAGCTTTGACATTATTGTGTCCAATCCTCCCTATATTTCTGAAAATGATAAGAACGAAGTTGGTTTAAATGTCTTGGATAGTGAGCCCAAGATGGCCTTGTTTGCTGATGAAGATGGACTTGCCATTTATAGACAGATTATTGAGGAGGCAGATAGGTATTTGACTCCTAGTGGAAAGCTCTACTTTGAAATTGGCTATAAGCAGGGAATGGATTTGAAAAACCTCTTGTCTCTACATTTTCCTGATAAGCGAGTGCGTGTCCTTAAGGACCAATTTGGACAAGATAGAATGGTCGTGATTGATGATGAAAAATAAGAAAGTGTTAAGAGAAATCTTGTCTGACGGTGGCGCAGTCGTTCTTCCTACAGAGACTGTCTATGGTCTATTTGCTAAGGCTTTGGATGAGAGTGCTGTGAACCATGTCTATGAGCTGAAAAATCGTCCTAGAGATAAAGCCATGAATTTGAATGTCGCTTCTTATGAAGATATCCTGTCTTATTCGAAAGAGCAGCCCAAATATTTGAAACAATTGTATGATGCTTTTTTGCCTGGACCTTTGACTATCATTTTAAAAGCTAATAATAAAGTCCCTAAGTGGATTAATTCGGGTTTGGCGACGGTTGGCTTCCGTTTACCAGACCATCCTGTTACTAGAGAACTGATT
>JBKWCO010000107.1:0-5847 GCA_046975465.1 Streptococcus sp.
GTTTACTACTTATTTCGCCAGGGCACGCAATGGCAATCCCAGAAATGATGTCCTTGTGAGACGAGACAATATGCTCTAAAGTCAACCAAAAGTCGTCTAACGTTGTTGGAGTTGACACTTTAGATTGATTGCTAATCTTAAAATCATCATCAACTAACCCAAACTTGATAAAGGTTCCTCCAATATCAATAGCTAAAATCACACCACTTCACCTACTTTTTATTATTGACTTTATGGGTTCAAAGCTTCTTCTATGAATTGGAGTAACACCAAATTTATCTATGCCAGACAAATGATCCTTGGTACCATAACCTGCATTTTTGGCAAATGCGTAACCAGGAAACTCCTGATCATAATCAGCCATCATCTTATCACGGGTTACCTTTGCTACGATAGAAGCTGCCGCAATTGATAAAGAATTAGCATCCCCTTTTATAATTGATGTTTGTCCTATTGGTAGGTCCAAAGTCATGGCATCAATTAACAAATGTTCAGGTTTGGGACTAAGTTTTTCAATAGCTTCAGCCATAGCAAGCTTGGTTGCTTCATAAATATTGACATCGTCAATCACATGATTGTCCTTAATACCAATCCCAACAGCTACCGCTTCCTTCATCACCTGCTTATAAATAGCTTCATGTTTTGATTTTGGTATTTTTTTACTGTCATTGAGACCTTTTATTTTGCAAAACTTTGGTAAGATAACCGCTGCAGCCACTACTGGTCCGGCCAAAGGACCACGTCCAACTTCATCAACACCTGCAATGAGTTCAACTCCCTGAGCATAAAGCGATTTTTCATAACTGAGCATCATCTCTAAGCGTTCTTCCTCAGCAATCTCAGCTTGTATAGCTTTACGGCGTTGCTTAATGGCAGTCTGTACACCAGCTCGACTATCTTCCTCAAAACTTGTCCATCGGTGATCGTCAAGGTCTGTCAAAGTGGCCAATTGCTCTTTGACTTCTTTAATTGTCGCCATCAGTATCGACCCCAACAATATCAAGTGTGTAACGTCCTAGTTTTCCATCACGAACTTCTTTGACAAATAGATTATAGAAACGGTCATAATCTTCACGGAAGCCAAGTTTTCGAGTCATTTCCATAATGATTTCTGGTGCCTCTTCTTCAAGGTCAATCCCTTTAAAGCGTTCCTCTAAACGTTCAGGATAGTAAGTTTTAAAATAGTTAAGTCCAAAAATCGTAACTTCATCCATTGGCAAGAGCTGGTCCTTGATGGCTCCAGTCAAAGCAAGCTTCAAGCCGACCAACTCATCTTCAAACTTAGGCCACAAGATACCCCGAGTATCAAGAATTTCCAAGTCCTTATTTGACTTCAACCATTGTTGGCCTTTTGTAACACCAGGTTTATTTCCCACAACAGCAATTTTTACCAGCGAGGCGGTTCATCAAGGTTGATTTCCCTGCATTTGGAATACCAATAATCATGGTTCTCAAGGTCTCTTTCTGAATCCCACGTTCACGCAAGCGTTGAATTTTTCAGACATAAGACTCTTAGCAGCATCTGTCACCAATTTAACCGTAGACTGCTCCTTGGAATTGATGGCCAAGGTTTTAGTTCCTTGATTCTCAAAATAGCTACGCCACTCTTTTGTACGATTACTATCAGCAAGGTCAGCCTTATTGAGAATTAAAAGCTTTGGTTTATCGCCAACAATTTTAGTTAGCATGGGATTTTGACTTGACAGTGGCAAACGTGCATCCACTAAAATTGTTACAAAATCAACATGCTTAAGATTTTCCTGAACTTGTCGACGGGCTTTGGACATGTGACCAGGGAACCATTGAATAGTAGCCATGTTTATCTCTCCTCTTTATTTTCTTAGTAAAATATGATTTAAACTCTTTAAAAAAAGCCAAAGACTTGGCTTTACTTTACTTATATTATATCAGATTTAGTTTAAGATGCCCAATCGATAAAAGTTGACTAAGCCTCAACAGGCATAAAGTTACCGACAATTTTACCGATGATTCGGGGATCTTCGTCATAGGGTGCGAACTTATCACCATAACGTTTATTGAGAGAAACTAAACGTAGCCCATCTTCCTCTCGATAAACTTTTTTAATATAGGTTTGACCATCCCAATCCACAGCATAAACAGCACCATCATAATCAAACCAGTTTGTTTGATCAACACTACTTCTCCATTTAAGTAAGTGGGTTCCATAGAATCTCCAAAACCCAAGAAGCAAAATCATGGTCTAATTCTTCATCATAGAAAACTTCATCATAATTGCCATCACCAAAGTAAGTGTAACCAGTTCCGGCTGATAAACGCTCGAAAACTTTGTATGAGTAAAGCGGAATAACAGGTGCTTTTTGCTTTTCTGCTTCTTGCTCTTCTAAGAGAGCCTTAGTGAGTCGCAAAGCTTCTTGGCGATTTTCCTCATTTAATTCCAAGTAGACTTCTACAATCTCATGTTCAGACAGAAAATAGGTCTCAGCTACACCAAAAAGTTCAGCCAAAACCGATAGGTTCTTTTGATTTGGTTTCGTCTTACCATTTTCCCAATTAAAATAAGAGGAGCGTGAAATTCCTAGATGCTTAGCTACTGATGCTTGGCTCATTCCTTGTGCTTCTCGAATTTCCTTAAGTCTTTGTCCTGAAAACATGGCTACCTCCGTAAGTTAATAAACTAACATAAGTTTATCAAAAAAAGCAGTTGTTTTCAAGTGAAACTAACTACTTTTACATTTCTCTTTTATCTCATTCTTTAACTAAAAATCCTAGATGGTTAAGTGCCTCTTCAATATAATCTATATCTTGTTGACTATCAGCTTCAACAAGGTGATAGTGAACACCATTGGTTAATTCAGATAGTGGACGAAAATCACTTGACGCTGCTTGTTCTAAAAAATGTCTAACATCTCGACGACAAGTCAACTTCAACAAGGTTTGAATTTCACCATAGACTGGATGATCAATCATGATATTTTGAATACGCCCCCATTATCGACAATAGCTAGAAGCTCTTCTTCCATGTCATTCACCGTATGATTCACTTTAAAGAGTCGATGCTCATAAGAATTATCATCACTGTTTTTATAAATATAACCCTGTTAGTTGAAATAATTTGAGCACCATCTGCTCGCAAAAGTGCAATATCTTGGACAATGATTTGACGGGTAACACCAAAGTGCTCCGCCAAACTCTGTCCATTCATTGCCTCTTTAGCTCCCTTTAAGAGTGCCAATAATTCTTGTTTTCGATTTGAAGCCATAGACCAACCATCCCTCTTTCAATTAGCGTATTTTTCGAATACTTTTGAAAATCGTTAATGCTATTACATAGTCTATCATACTATGGACAATAGTGCCAAAACCAACTAAAACAAAGAGAACATAGAACAGTTTTTGGAAATCCTCTCCTGTTACGGAATAAAAAATCACGCAAGCAAGAACTTCACCTATGGCATGGATAAGACCTAAAACAAAGTTGAAAAATTAGTGATGATTTATGGTTTTCTATTGTTTGAGGGAATTTTTTCAAATAAAAAGCTCCTAACAAACCAAAGACGATATGCGAGAATGCCCTAAAAACAATGACAATCGGATAGCCGGCCATAAGGAATCCTAAACTAGACGCTAAGATAACAAAAGCTGCTACCCAGGGCGATATAAACATAGCTAGAAATATTGGAACATGACTCCCCAAAGTATACGAAGCCGGTGGGATAATCAGTTTAATTGGCATGATACTTGGGATAAGGATAGCAATTGCAGTTAATAAAGCTGCAAAGGTCATTTCTTGAATTCTCTTTTTAGGTTTCATAATCTACTCCTTTTTATTGTATATACATTAGTATATTACAGTGTAAAGTTATATAAGTCAATATTTTTCAGAAAAAAACACTAGAGCATAATGCCCTAGCGTTCTATGTTTCTTATTTACGTTTTTTCTTAGCTTTTTTCATCTTATTAGCTTGACGCTTCATCGCATGTTTCATGGCAAATGAACCAACCTTACCTTTAAGGCCACCACCAAGCATTTGGCTAAGATCCATATTTCCAAGATCCGGCATACCAGCGCCACCCATCATGCCTTCAAGGGCAGACATATCCATATTACCCATATCAGGCATATTTGGCATGTTTTTTGGCATATTATTTGGGTTAAGACCCATTTGACGCATCATTTGCTCCATATCACCAGACATAACACCTTGCATCATTTGTTTGGCTTGGTTGAAGTCTTTAATAAACTTGTTTACTTCGATGAAGAGTATTTCCCGAACCATTGGCAATACGGCGACGACGACTCGGTGTCAAAAGATCTGGATTTTCACGCTCTTCTGGTGTCATTGATGATACAATGGCACGCTTGCGTGCAATCTGTTTCTCGTCTACTTTAACATTAGCCAAGGCTGGATTGTTAGCCATACCTGCAACATCTTAAGCAAATCCTCCATAGGACCCATATTTTGCACTTGGTCTAATTGGTCGATAAGTATTGAAGTCAAAGGTGTTTTCACGCATCTTTTCAGCCAACTCAAGAGATTTTTCTCGTCGTACTCTTGAGAAGCTTTTTCAATAAGGGTAAGAAGGTCTCCCATCCCCAAGATACGGCTTGACATGCGGTCTGGGTGGAAAGTCTCAATATCCGTAATTTTCTCACCAGTACCTGTGAATTTAATTGGCTTACCAGTAATCTCACGAATAGAAAGAGCCGCACCACCACGTGTGTCACCGTCAATTTTAGTAAGAACGACACCTGTGATATCCAGTTGTTCGTTGAACTCCTTGGCAACGTTAGCAGCTTCCTGACCAATCATGCTATCCACAACCAAGAGAATTTCGTTTGGATGAGCAAACTCCTTAATATCATGCAATTCTTGCATGAGAGTCTCGTCAATCTGCAATCGACCAGCCGTATCAATCAAGACATAGTCATTCTTATTGGCACGCGCTTGTTCCAAACCATTTTTGACAATCTCAACTGCTGGTGTCTCTGTTCCCATATCAAAAACAGGAACATTGATTTGTTGCCCCAAAGTCTTCAACTGGTCAATGGCTGCTGGACGATAGATATCCGCCGCAATCATCATTGGGCGAGCTTCTTGTTCTTTAATCAGCTTATTAGCTAATTTACCAGCAAAGGTTGTTTTACCAGCCCCTTGGAGACCAACCATCATAATAATTGTTGGAATCTTTGGAGATTTCTCAATTTCAGATGTTTCAGACCCAGAATCTCTGTCAATTCTTCATTAACAATCTTGATAATTTGTTGTGTAGCATCTAGAGTATCAATGATTTCGTGACCTACAGCACGTTCACGAACACGTTTAATAAATGTCTTAACGACTGGTAGCGCTACGTCTGCTTCAAGAAGTGCCAAACGAATCTCTTTAGTGACTTCTTGAACTTCTTTCTCTGAAAGTTTTCCTTTACGTCTTAAATTTTTGAAAACGCCTTGCAAGCGTTCCGTTAAGCTTTCAAAAGCCATATATCATTTCCTCTCTTACTTTCTGCTTGAATCTAATCTCTATTATCAATGCTGCTGAGCACAGCAATTTGTTCCTGAAGATAGCTATCGTCTGGATATTTTTCCATGATATCATCAAAAATTTGGCTACGAACGATGTAATCTGAATACATATGTAATTTCATCTCGTAAGCCTCTAAAATCTTCTCAGTACGCTTGATGTTATCATATACTGCCTGACGACTCACACCAAATTCCTCGGCAATTTCTGCCAAACTATAATCATCCGCATAATATAGCTCAATATAGTTCATCTGCTTATCTGTTAACAAAGCTGCATAGAACTCAAATAGGGCATTCATGCGATTGGTTTTTTCAATTTCCATAAGCTCCATTTTACCATAA
>JBKWCO010000108.1:0-5811 GCA_046975465.1 Streptococcus sp.
GACCAGTCAAAGGCTCATCCAAAACCCAAATCTGCGGATTAACCAGAAGAGCACCGATAACGACAACCTTCTGACGCATACCGTGAGAGAAGGAAGAAATGAGGTTATAGCGACTTTCCGTCAAGTCAAAGGTAGCCATAAGATTAGTCAAACGTTCCTCAACCTGACTAGCTTCCAAATCATAGATACGTGTCAAGAAGTACCAATAGTCATTGGCCGTCAAATTTAGGAATAGGTCCGGTGAATCTGGCACATAAGCGATTTTTTTCTTGATAGCATCACGATGTTGACTGAGGGCCATATCATCGACGTAAACTTCACCGTAGCTAGCTTCAATGATAGACGTCAAAATGGAAATAGTCGTGGTCTTACCAGCCCCATTGTGACCAATCAGACCAAAAATCTCACCATCTCGAATCTCGAGGTTAAGATCTGAGAGAGCATCCTTATCTTCATAACGTTTCGTTACGTGTTCAAAACGAATCATCTTTTATCCTTTCTTGAGCACTTAATTAATCATAATACCATTTTGTTGTTTTTATTAGGGTTAAAATTAGATTTATAAGCTTATTTTTCATAAATAATAACTTAAAAACCGCTAAATAAAAGATTGGATAGCGTTTTCTACTAATTTCTCATTTATTGTATCATTTCAAAGGTACAATTTCAAGAAAACGTTTGTAAAAACAAGACAATTTTGCATTCGGTCTTTGATAATGCTAAACTTATAGTATTTAAAACAAATAGGAGGAAAATCACAAGTGCCAACTGGAATTATCATCAACTCGCTATCTATTATTTTAGGAGGAATCGCTGGAGGTCTCTTTGGAGACTATCTCAGAGATGATTTCAAGGACAATCTTAACCTTATCTTTGGCCTAGCCTCTATGGTTATGGGGATTAGTGCTATTATGAATATGGTTAATATGCCTGCGGTTATCTTCGCGGTGGTTATTGGTACCATCATTGGACTGGCCCTAAAGTTTGGAAACCTCATCAACAAGGGGGCTGGACTTATGGAAAAAGGCTTGTCCAAGATTACACCAAGCAAACAAACAGGACTGGCTCACGATGAGTTTTATGCGCAGACTCTTGACAGTAATCGTCCTTTTTGTGCGAGTGGTACAGGAATTTACGGGAGCCTTGAGTCTGGGATGACAGGCGATGCTTCTATCTTAATTTCAAATCTATCCTAGATTTCTTTACGGCTATGATTTCTCCTGTAGTCTGGGTTACATTGTTTCCATGATTGCCATTCCACAATTCATCATTTTTTCCTCCTCTTTGTGAGTGCTGGTTTCATTCTCCCTTTGACGACAAAGGCCATGATTGGAGATTTTAAAGCTTGTGGAGGCTTCCTCATGATTGCGACTGGTTTTCGTATTATGAAACTTCGGTCAATTTCCAACCGCTGATATGATTCCAGCCATGATACTGGTCATGCCTATTTCCTGGGCCTGGGTCAATTGGGTAGTGCCTTTGATTAGTTAATGTTACGATTAAAAAACAAGTACCGTCAGTCTATGCGGTTTTTGTCTCTATTTACTGCCGTTATGGATTCAACTATTAAAAACTAGTAACACTTATGCTGTCTATTTCTAATTTTTCTAACCTTGTTTAGATTAAGATGAGTTTGTTATAATAACCTTCGTAGGCCTAAGCACCTACAAGATACTTTTTCATAACCGTTTCCATCCTCTAATATTTTAACGAACTTACAATACTGATGGAAATTATCGGAAAGACTGGTGGAGACACCGGTCTTTTTACTGGATTGGAGACAAAAACCATTCTCTCACTATGAAAGAATGGTTATGCGATAACTTATACTTCTACGACTTCCAAGTCTTTTCCACCTAGGAGAATGAGGTACTTGTCGACCTTGTCCACCTGGTAGGCTTGACTGAGTGCCTTGGCATAGAGGCTCATTTGGCCTTGTAGCGCTCTTTAATCTCACTGGGTGAGTGAAGCGGTCCGTCTTGTAATCAAAGAGGACAATACGGTCTTCAAGAAGAAGGTAGCCATCGATGATACCACGGACGACAAAGTCTTCTTTACTAGCTGGGTCTTCTGCCAACATGGCAAACGGTGCTTCACGGCGTAGTTTATCTCTATTAGCTAGAATGAGCTTTCCAAGTTCGGTGTCAAAGAAGCCTAAAGCTTTTCTAACTGCACACGCGCCTTAACTTGATCATCTGCCGATACCCGACTCAACGCCTGTGTCAAATCTTGGAGGGTCACCTTGTCAGAAAGAATCAAGCGTTGCATGAGTTCATGGGTGGCTGAACCAACTGCAGCTCCAGTGACCTTCGTTTTTTGCCCAAAATCTGGAAGCTCAAAGCTAGTGGATGTCTCAAGAGGTTGCACCTCCTCTTTCTTGTCCATAATATCCACCCCTTCCGTATCCATGACAGGTTCGTAGAAGGCTTTGAGCTGGCTGGGCGTACGCACAGATGGCAGGTCAATCGCTGGTGCATAAAGTTGGTTGAGTTTTTCAACACTTTCTAAGACCGTTAGGGCACGCTTAATGTCTTCCGTCTGGCGATTGTTAGATAGATCATCAGCATCTACTGCCGCTTGAACTTCAACCTGACCAATAGCCTCTGGAGTCAACTCCTCAGCCTCAACAAAGCGAACAGTAAACTTGAGATCCTTTCTCATAAAGGCAGTATCCAAAGCCATAACCCAATCCTGATAAGTAGAAATTTGGTCACGTAGAGCTACTGGTAGGCGATTATTTTCAACATCTGTGCCAAATTGCTGGGTCAATTTTTCCTTACTGCCCTTACCAACTAGGTAGAGTTTTTTCTCTGCACGGGTCATTGCAACATAGAGCAGACGCATCTCTTCTGAGATACTTGCTCGACGCTCTTCCCTACGATTTTCCTGGAAGGTTAAGGTCTCGAGAACAACATTTAACTTAGGCAAATTGGTGTTTACCTGGTCTTTGAGGTCAGCTAGATACTTAATGCCTAGTCCTTTTTCACGGTTAATGATGTACTTACCACTCAGTCCGTCCTTGCTGTGACCAATGAACTTGCGATTCATCTGCAAGACAAAGACATACTTGAACTCTAGTCCCTTGGACTTGTGAATGGTCATAAGGCTAACGGCATTTTTGGGAACCAAGTCTGTCACTTCCTCTAGGTCGTTACCGCTAGAAATGATTTTATCAATCATACCAATAAAACGAGAAAGTCCCTTAAAGCCAGTCTTTTCATAGGCATTGGCACGCAAGGCAAGGGCGTAGAGATTGGCCTGGCGTTGCTCAGCTCGTGGAAGACTGCCAACATAATCATAATAGAAACGATCGTCGTAAATCTTCCAGATGAGGTCATAGAGCGAGTGCCACTTACTGTAATCACGCCAATCTGACAGAGTCTCAATGAAGAGAGTCAACTTGGCCTCCAGTCCTTGCGTCACGACTTCTGGATGAAGTCCTGATTTAGTGCAAGCTACAAGAAGCTTGTCATAGAATTGCCCTCATCAGCCTGAACAGCAATCCGAGCCAAATCGTCCTCGTTGAAGTTAAACATCGGTGAACGAAGGAGGGCAACCAAGGCGTAGTCATTGAGAGGATTATTGATGGCACGAAGGGTGTCCAACATAATCATAACTTCTAGTGACTCTAGGTAGCTTGACTTGTACTCGTCAGGAACCAAGGGAATTCCGTGCTCCTCAAAGCTTGCCATCAAGTCCAGATAGGTATTACGGGTTGGTGCTAGGAGGGTAATGTCCTCAAAATGTACACCCTGCTCGTGAAGTTTGATGATTTCTTTGATAACCAAGGAAATCTCTCCGCTACTAATAGGTTGATCAGGACCTTCTTCGTCAGGATTTGCACGGTTTCATCACTATTGTAAATCAGAACCTCAGTCTCATTTTCAGGATGAGGCTCTTTTTGCTTCTCGCTACCCGCTACCAACATGTGCGTCTTGTCATAAAGGATATCCCGATTTCCTGGTCCATGAGGTGGCTGAAAACACCATTGGTCGCATCAAGAACTTCAGATTGACTACGGAAGTTCTCTTTAAGGAGAATCAGCTTACCTGCATCTGGATTTTCAAGGAAGAGCTGAAACTTGCCATTAAAAATCTGAGGATCAGCCTGACGGAAACGATAGATGGATTGTTTGATATCTCCCACCATGAATCGATTGTGGCCGTTAGATAGGAGTTCCAACATGCGTTCTTGGGTATGGCTATTGTCCTGATACTCGTCTACCATTACTTCATGGTAACGGTCACAGTAGCTAGCTGCCACCTCTGGATTATCCTCCAAAATACGGATAGCAAAATGGGCAATATCTGAGAATTCAAAAGCATTTTCCTGAAT
Source organism: Streptococcus sp. (assembly GCA_046975465.1). Classification (GTDB taxonomy): domain Bacteria; phylum Bacillota; class Bacilli; order Lactobacillales; family Streptococcaceae; genus Streptococcus. The sequence continues at coordinate 4,336 of JBKWCO010000108.1, forward strand.
CTTGGCCTGTAAATACTGATCCGAAAAATCAAGTACAAAGGCCTGAAGCAGCTCTAACAGAGGTAAGATGTTATCATTATGCTTGGTCAAAACCTCGAGGACCGTTAGCTGGGTATCAACCTCTCGCAACTGGGCCACAAACTCATTTTTGGTCTTGTTGTAAGCCTCCTTGTAGGCCTTGAGTTCCTCGTCTTTGGGACGAGTCATATTGGTCAAACCAGTCCCTCCTGACAAAGTCAAGAGTTGTTTGAGCAAGTCCTCCATATCCGTTTGGTCATTGGCCAAGGCTCCTTCAAGAAGGCTAATGGCATCTGACACATTATTTAGATATTTGGCCTTGGCAAATTCACGCTGAGCTAGACCTAGATGGTCTCTTAAGAAGTCTAAGAAATCAGCCAACAAGCCATCTTTGAGACCCTCTAAAAGCTCAGCTTTAGCCTTGACTGGATCTGCCTCTGCCTGCCCTTTTAAAAGATTTTGACGTAGCCATTTTTCAGGACCTGCAGTAGCCTGAGAAAAGTTATAGACATCGTAAACTAAATCACGAAAGGCCTTACTAGTCTTGCCATTTCCTGCGAAGTTGCGGACCAATTTTTGGAAAAGTTGGGCCTCCTTCCCTTGCATATAATCGTTAAAGAGATCAGCATAAACCTCATTTTTCATAAGTGTCTGCTCGGCAGGGTCTGTCATAATGCGGAAAATAGGTGACACCCCCAAGAGATAGCCATACTGATTGACCAATTTCTGGGTGAAGGCATCCATAGTTCCAATATCAGCAGTCCCAATCTTGGCAATCTGAACTGAAAGAAAGGCACGCTCTTCATCCGTCTCAACCTGTCCCAACTGCTCTGTCAGACGTTTTTCCAGACGCTCTTTTAACTCACCTGCAGCCTTTACCGTAAAGGTTGAGATAAAGAGTTGATCAATACCAACGCCACGTCCAATCATATCAAGGATACGTTCAACCATAACAAAGGTTTTTCCTGATCCAGCCGAAGCTGACACAAGAATATTATACCACTGCAAGCCTCAATCATCGAGGTGTTACTTGCGTTCCTTGTCAGAAGCGCTTCTTGGGCAATGCGTTCTTAATCTCTGACTTAAAAAAGCTTTAGTCAACATGGTTGTCCTCCTGGTCTTTTTTGTCTGCTTTTACAGCTTGATCAGTGACTGGAAAGGGGATGATATTTTCAGCAACTTGCATCTGATTATTGTCCTCGTCTTTTGTCATCAGCTCCAAATAGGCTTCCTTCTTGCCCTTACTTGGTAAACGCAAGAGTTTACGAGCCTGTCCCATGTGGCGGTCGGCCTCGAAGTGAGTAATAGACTTGATTTGATCCCCTTGAACAGACTTGCCATCCTCAGTATAAGGATTGATCGCAAAATTCCCACTTCGAATAACTTCAGCAGCACTCCTAAAGAGCTTAATATTGTAGTCCAACAAGGTTTCTAAATCCTCCTTGTCATAGGTGACAG
>JBKWCO010000109.1:0-5728 GCA_046975465.1 Streptococcus sp.
ATTGGCTTCGCCGACACCGGCTTGTGTAGCCATGGTTGGGAGCCAAGTGATAGTGGTATAGAAGAAGAGTGACTGCAAGCCACCGAAAATCATGATGGCCCAGACCTTGCCACTCTTATACCAGCTGCCTGAATTTTCGCTAGTAGAACTATCTTGTTCTAAGTAATGGTTGTGACGTACATTAGGAAGCCAAATCACAAGAGCTAGGGCACAGACCGCTGTTAATACCCAGACCAAGCCTTGCCATGATGTTGCCTTAGTGATTGGGACGGCAACTGATGAGGCTACGGCTGTTGATAAGCCCATAGAGGTAATGTAGAGTGTGGTCAAGAATCCTAATCGATCAGGTTGATTGGCTTGGATAAGGCTTGGGAGAAGGACGTTGATAAAGGCAATTCCCGCTCCGACTAAAATCGTCCCCACATAAAGGAGGGGAAGGTTAAAGGTACGTAAAGCCGAACCAAGTGTCATCACAATCAGAACTCCGAGGAAGAGTCTCTCGATACCAAAGCGTTTAGCCCAGCTGGCCGCAAATGGTGAGAAAATCGCAAAGGTCAAGAGTGGCAGACTCGTCAAGAGCCCGAGAGAACTTACCTCCACACCTAGACCAGAAGCAATGTCTGATAAGACAGTGGACAGGGTTGTGAACAGGGCTCCGCAAAACGATCCCTAGAAGAAGGATTCCAGGGATTAGAAAATGTGAATGTTTCTGTTTCATAAACTATCTCCATGTTTAATAAGGGTATTCAAATTTATAAGCATATGACACTAATGCGTCACTTCCATCATACCATAAAAGATGGAGGTAATGAAAGCGATTACGCTAGATTGTCGCAAAGAAAAAGAGAGAATCTTTAGTTATAAAATTTTATTCTACTGATTATCTAATAACATCATTTTATTTTAAAAAGGCTGAACATCTAGTCCAACCTCTTTTCGATATTTTCTTAAATTTCATACCCCATGAGGAGTCCACCTTCTTCGGCATAAAAACTACAAAGTCCAGAAGTTGGAAGGGTTTCGATGCTTGCATGGGCAAATTTTTCACGAACCAATTCAGAGAATTGTTCGATAAATTTGTCATTGTTGCGGTGGGCAATCGTAATGTGGCCTCCAGCATAACCAGCCTTGAGGAGTTCATCAAAGGCAGCTTTGATGGCTTTCTTTGACCTCTGGCTTTTTGAAGCAATTCAAGAGTACCTGTCTTACTAGCTTCACCGACCATACGGATATTGAGGAGTCCAACAACGGTGCCAACCAGTTTGCTTAGACGACCATTCTTCACCAAATTATCAACTTTGGCTAAAACAAAGAGCAACTTAGTCTTGGCTCGGTAAGCTGTGATGGCATCAAGTACTTGGTCAAAATCAAGGCCTTCAGCGACTAAGTGATTGAGTTTACGAACGATAAGGTCGACCTCGCCACCAGCTGACAGGCTATCAATCACGTGAATCTTAGTATCAGGATGCTCTTCCAGATAAATTTTCTTAGCAATTTCAGCACTATTATAGCTACCAGAAAGGGTTCCAGTAATCGTCACGACGACGATATTGTCCGCCCTTCAAAGGACTTCATGTAGTCATCAGGACTTGGACAAGCAGATTTGGAAGCAGTTGTAGTCGCATACATCTCCTCCATCATTTGATCAATATTGAGTTGGGCATCATCCCTGTAAATGGTTTCGCCCACTTGGATAGTCAAAGGGACACTGACAAACTCCGTATCTGGTGCCAGATTGTCTAAAGAACGGTAGTCACAGCCTGAATCCGCAATAATTTTCCATTTCATAGGTTTATACCTCATATCTGCATAATGTACATTGACAAGTGTTTTGTCTTCTTTACAATTTTATCATGAAGTGCATTGCTATCAAAGCAGATCTCATCAGGTGTGACAGATAGAAAGTGAATGTTATGGCAGAAAGAAAAATCTCAGAGAAATCCTTGGAAAATCTCAAACGATTTAACCAAGAAAACAAAGCAATTACACGAGAATCCATTGAAATTTCTCTCCTGCAATTGTTGGAGAAAAAGACTTTAAAAAGATTACCATATCGGAACTTGTTGAGCGTGCGGGTGTATCTCGTGCTGCCTTTTATCGCAATTATGGTTCTAAGGAAGAGATTTTGAAATCTATTTTTGAGTCTAGCATTGCAAAGATTACTAAGTCCTTGGACGGCTATAATCTCAAGACGGATCTTTACCAAGTCTGGGTTTATCTCCTTAAGGAAGTCAAAAAAGAAGCCAAAATCATCAGTCTTGCCATTGATTACAATTTTGAGCAGGTATTGACAAAGGCTGTTTATGATTTTTTGGAAAAACGAAATGGTAGCTCATCAAATGGTGCTGGTAGTTACCTCAATTCCTTCTGGAGCTCGGCTATTGTTTCAGTGATTTCCAAATGGGTCAAGGATGGCATGAAGACCCCAGCGGAAAAGATTGCCAAACTTGGTCTCCCGCTTTTCCACAAAAGAGGAAGTAGTAATCGCTGAGAGGCGGTTTTTAAGTAAACTGCACCTCTCCATTACTAGTTCAAATGAATAGATAGAACTGTGCACAGATTATACAAAGGACAAGAGCGATGATCGAAGAACGAATTCTTGCTGCTAAGCAGTATGTTAAAACCTTATTTGCTGATCGAGCGGATGGCCATGATGTGGCGCATACCCTTCGCGTCTATACCAATGCTATGAGAATCGCACAAGCAGAAGGTCCATGTGATCTGGAGATAGTGGGCTTGTCAGCTCTTCTTCACGATGCTGATGATTATAAATTGTTTCAAACAGAGAATAATGCGAATGCTCGAATGTTTCTAGAAGAGATTGGTGCTCCTAAAAGCAAATCGACCAGATTTGTCGGGTTATCAATGCTGCTTCTTTCAGCAAAATCGCGGTAAACATCCAGAATCGTTAGAAGGCAAGATTGTCCAGGATGCAGACCGTCTGGATGCGATAGGAGCTGTAGGAATTGCGCGAACTTTTTCCTATGGTGGCCACAAAGGGAGACCCCTTACTGATACCGTCCAACATTTCCACGACAAGTTGCTCCTCTTAAAAGATGAAATGAACACGGAGACTGCCAAACAAATGGCAGAAAGTCGCCATCAATTTTTAATCACCTTTCTAAAAGAACTAGAGAAGGAATTGGACTGAGTGAAATATTGAATTAACTTTTATAATAGACTTATTTGAAAGGAAGATATGCTAAATCAACTAATAAAGAAACCTATTTTAAGTTGTTCAATTATATTTGTTATCTGCTCAGTAGCAAGGCTAATTGAATACTTCTATATTAGGATGGATGAAACCTTCCTATCTGAGATAGGCAATTCCCTTTTGGTCCGGTCCCTTTTAGCTTTCTTGTGGACTGAAAAAGTCACTTTGCTTTTCTAGTCATTCTTTGGTAAGCTATTGCTATAGCGATAAAAAATTGGGGATGTATGTTAGATAATTTGTTAAAAAAGAATCCGATCTTGGGTGTCATTATTTATCCGTTAATCGGGTTAGGGGCTATTTGGCTTGGTCATTATTACTCACAGAGACTTTCGCTATTGGAAAAACGGGTGGTCAGATCAAGATTAATAGTTTTGTTTACATTGCCTATCAATTAGGTGGGACCAAACTCGTTATGGGGTTCTTTATTCTTTTAGCGCTTTTCTTTTCTATTTGGGCTATACTTATCTTAAGAGACTTGGCCATACTCAGAAATAGTGACTAAGTCTATAATACTAACTGCAGCAACTTGCTTGCAGTTTTTTTCTTTCCACCAAGTCAACACGAATTCCTATTTTATGCTACAATGAAACTATTACGCTTCAAAAAGGAGATGAGATGAAAGCAGAAGAATGGTTAACCTATTTTATAAAGATTTATGGACGTCGCCCAAAGATGACAGAGGTTGACGAGGCGATACAAAATGGTAGTCTCTTGGCCAATCGAGCAGAAGTAGAGAGCTTATTGTTAGCATCTAAGAAGGGCTTTTGGCAAACCTTAAGTCAGTCTATTGTGACTCATAAGGTCGCAGCGTCAGTTCTTGCAGTTTCTTGTATGACGCTTCTTGGTGGTGGTGCCATTTTTGCTTGGCATTCTCACATTCACAAACCTCAAAAATACCATCTTTCGCGGTAGCTTCATCTAACAGTCAGACGTCTTCTTCAGACAAGTCTAAACAATCAAGTTCTAAAACTTCTGAGTCATCTTCAAGCTCTAGTTCTCAAAGTAAAGTTCCTCATCGAAGCCAAAACGCCAGCTATGGATGTGGAGGCTATTCGAAAGGGAGATTTTTCGAGCATCGAAGGAGATTGGGTTTCTGACAGTGGTCATGTTGTGACGATTACAGAGTCTGGCCTCACAAAGTCTGAGGAGACGGAAGCACTGATGGCAAGACTGTGATTAAGGATTTCAACGGTCAACCCATGTTCTATTTTGCGGACAATGGTCCAGGTCACGGGTTAGTCCCTTTGTTCCAGTGCCAGCTAACCAAGCAGCACCTCTCCGACAATTCCGTCCAAGATAGGGATCGTTTGGTTCAAATTCCAGAATTTTCAGGACCAGGAGTCGTTTACACGTCTTATTACAGAGTTGGGAGTAAGAGTCAAACCAGCCAAACCCAAACGACTGCTCTTTGAATAGTGACAAGGCCGACAAGCTTGCTAGTTACATGGTTGAGTTTGGTCATAAGATGAATCAAGAAAGTTATAAAGACTAACCCTAACGGAAGTGACGATTTCTATGGTGCCATGTCTTTTGCCAAAAATAACCGAATCACTGTAGGTGAAAAGACCGAACAAAATGCCCCTATGACCAACCAACAAAAGGTAGACGTTGCTTTTTCAGACGATACAGGAACAGCCGACTATCTCATTGTGATAGCTACAGTTATTCAGGTTCTGCCATGATTCTTTATCATTTCACCATCCATAATGGGCAACCGGTGGTGCTAGTTTCTCTGCAAAATCAAGGTAATCCTGAAAACATGTATTACATGTATCCAACCAATAATAAGGACATTCAAGAAGCCTTCGCCAATATTGTGAATGGCAAGTAAAGGTTTGTCGGAAAGTCTCAAGCAAAGTCTTTGTCCTCAATCTAAAGCCTTAGCAACAAGGCTTTTTCTTGTGGATAAGTATCTTGAGAATGAGTAGTCACCAAAATCTGGTATAATGAAGCCAAGGAGGCGCCTATGAAACATCTGAAAAAACAGACGCTAATTCTTTTATCTATTGCTAGCTTATTACTCGTCGGTTTAGCAGTTTTTGCACATATCCACAAAAAGGTGGAGCAACCAAGCTACTCCAATCTAAATAGTAAGGCCAGTCTTAGTGAGGTGCGAGCCATACTCTCGAAACATTTGAACGAGGAGAGTGTGGATAACTTTATCAATCTCGTCACTGATTACAATGACACCGTGGGTTCTGTAGGTCTTTCTGGGAGTTTTGCGCCATTTACCAAAACAGACTATGATGTGGAAAAAATCAGTAGCCTGTGGACAGCCAAGCATGGTGACTTTATCGGTACCAACTGTCGTATTAACACCTATACGCTACTGAAAGGCAAAATTAAGATTCCACAAGTCAAAAGTGATAGTGAGCTCCTTTTCCAAGATAAGGATGCGACTGACAAGGGCAAGCTCTTTGATGCCAAGGATCAGGAAAATTTTGAGATTCTTTTTTCAAGGGTCAAGACTGAGGCCACCCAAGATGTCAAGATTCACGCCAAGCATATGGAGGA
>JBKWCO010000110.1:0-5642 GCA_046975465.1 Streptococcus sp.
ACCTACGATATCGCTGTGCCGTCAGACTATACTATTGATAAAATGGTTAAGGAAGACCTTTTGGTGAAGTTGGATAAATCTAAAATCAAAGGTTTTGACCAGATTGGCTCAAGCTTTAAAGGACTTAGTTTTGACCCTCACAATGACTATTCCATCCCTTATTTCTGGGGAACTGTCGGCATTGTTTATAATACAAAATTGGTGAAAAAAGCACCACAGCACTGGGATGATCTTTGGTCACCAGATTACAAAAACCAGATTATGCTAGTTGATGGCGCGCGTGAAGTCCTTGGTTTCTCACTGAATAGCCTGGGATATAGCTTGAATACGAAGAACATGACTGAATTACGTTTGACTGAAACTAAACTTAATAGTCTAACACCAAATATCAAGGCTATTGTTGGTGACGAGATGAAGGGCTACATGGTTCAAGGTGATGCGGCCATTGGAGTAACCTTCTCAGGGGAAGCTAGTGAGATGCTTGATAAAAATGAGGACCTACGTTATGTTGTCCCATCTGAAGGCTCAAATCTTTGGTTTGATAATCTGGTGATTCCTAAGACTGTAAAGCATGAAAAAGAGGCCTATGCCTTTATCAATTTCATGCTTAAACCAGAAAATGCAGCCAAAAATGCTGAATATATCGGTTATGCCACACCTAACCAAGCAGCTAAAGCCTTGCTTCCAAAGAGTATCACTGATGATAAAGCCTTTTATCCCTCAGAATCAACCATTAAAAACCTTGAAGTCTATAACAACTTGGGACAAAAATGGCTAGGAATCTATAACGATATTTACCTTCAAGTCAAGATGTATCGTAAATAAGTCTTTTGAGATTTGAGTTTTAGATGCCATCTAGAATGATTCTTCAAACGATTTTATTTTCGAAAATACTAAGAGGCTGAAACGCAATCGTTTCAGCCTTTTACTAACTAATGCCAACAAGTACCGCTTATTAATCTTCACCCTCATAAGAATCATAGATGCTTTAGCTCAGGTCTACAGAAGGATCAAAAGAAGATTTGTTTTTCTTGAATAGTTGTATCACTGTGCTATAATAAAGCAAAGAAATTTTTAATGTTTATTTTGGAGGACTTAACATGCAAGCAGCACTTCTCTTTTTACTGTTTTCCTTCCTGATTATTTTGGGGATTCTCATCAGTATGCTTTACGTTGTACGTCAACAGTCAGTGGCTATCGTTGAACGTTTTGGGCGTTATCAAAAAATTGCAACGAGTGGGATTCACATGCGTTTGCCATTTGGTATCGATAAAATTGCCGCTCGTATTCAACTACGTTTGCTTCAAAGTGAAATTGTAGTTGAGACTAAGACAAAGGACAATGTCTTTGTCATGATGAATGTGGCTACTCAATATCGTGTTAATGAGCAAAATGTTACAGATGCTTACTATAAACTCATGCGTCCAGAGGCTCAAATTAAATCATACATTGAGGATGCTCTCCGTTCATCAGTTCCTAAATTGACGCTTGATGAACTCTTTGAGAAGAAAGATGAAATTGCCCTTGAGGTTCAACACCAAGTGGCCGAAGAAATGACAACTTATGGTTATATCATTGTTAAGACCTTGATTACCAAAGTTGAACCAGATGCTGAAGTTAAACAGTCTATGAACGAAATCAATGCTGCCCAACGTAAGCGTGTAGCAGCTCAAGAATTGGCAGAAGCTGATAAGATCAAGATTGTCACAGCAGCTGAAGCCGAAGCTGAAAAAGACCGCCTTCATGGGTAGGTATTGCCCAGCAACGTAAGGCCATCGTTGATGGTTTGGCTGAATCTATTGCTGAATTGAGAAGCTAATGTGGGTATGTCTGAAGAGCAGATTATGTCTATTCTCTTGACCAACCAATATCTAGATACCCTTAATACTTTTGCGGCTAAAGGCAATCAAACCTTATTCCTACCAAATAATCCAAACGGTGTGGATGATATTCGTACCCAAATTTTGTCAGCCTTAAAGACAGATAATAAAAATTAATCACAAAAAGAAGCCAGATCTATATGATCTGACTTTTTTGTTTTATTTTTCTAGGAATTGCGTCAAACGGATAACTTCAATCTTATAGCCATCTGGATCAGTGATGAAGTAGTACATTTTGGGTTTACCAGGAAGACCTGAGAGATCAGTGACAGTGTAGCCAGCTTCTTTGTGGGCTTGGTGTGTAGCCTCTAGGTCATCAACACCAACAGCGATGTGTCCATAGCCATTTCCAAGGTCGTAAGCTTCATGTCGTAATTGTATGTTAATTCCAACTCGTAATCAGGATCATTTTCGAGTTGCAAGTAGACGAGGGTGAACTTATATTCTGGAAAATCATTGCGACGAGCTTCTTTGAAACCAAGTGCCTCTTTATAAAATTTAAGTGAGGCTTCTAGGTCCTTGACACGGACACAAGTGTGTAGAAATTTAGTCATGTGAGATAACTCCTTTTATCTAATTCTGTAAGTTTATGATAGCATTTTGGAACCGTTTTTTCTAGTTTTTGCTCTTTTGTGTTATAATGACGAAAAACAATCTGTGGAGGATGCTTATGACGATTTTAGCGATTGATTTTGGGGGAACACAGGTGAAGTCAGTACTTGTTTCGGAGCAGTTCGCCATTAAAAAGAGTCTGCCGACGCAGTCATCCCCACAAAACTTAGAACAAGCTATTGACGTGATTGATCAGATAGTTACTTCAGTTGAAGTGGACTTATCAGGTTTAGCAATTAGTGTTCCAGGGACAGTTGATACTGAGGAAGGTGTTATTTATCATGGTGGCTTATTGAGATTCTTTCACGGCTTTCGTATTAAAGAGGTTCTCGAAGCCAAGTACCATCTGCCTGTGATGGCTCTTAATGATGGTAAAGCAGCGGCCTTGGCAGAGCTAGCTACAGGTCATTTGCAAGGAGTGACCAATGGTGCAGCTCTTGTTTTGGGTTCAGGTCTAGGTGGTGGATTTATTATTAATGGTAAACTTTTCAAGGAAGCACTTTCAAGGGGTGAGTTGACCTTTCTTTACCAGTTCAAATGGAAAAGTTGATCCTTCATTGAGCGAGGCATGACTTTGTCGGCTGTCAGTTTAATCACCAAGGTAAATGAAGTGCTAGGTATCTCAGATTTAAAGGATGGTTTAGCCGCATTTAAGACCATAAATACAGGAGATGAAACAGTCTATCCACTTTTTGAAAGCTATTGCCGTAATCTAGCCATTACCATTTTGAATCTTCAAACCATCTTTGATATGGAAACCTTTGTTATTGGAGGTGGTATTTCAGCCCAGCCGATACTTATCGAGGAGGTCAACCGCCAGTTTGATAAGGTTCACCATGAGATTGACTTTATCGGTAAAATTATTAAACGTCCCAAGATTGTTGCTTGTCATCATCATAATGGAGCTAATCTAATTGGGGCATCCTATTTTCTTTAGCAAAAATAAACGGATACTAAAATCAATTACTGATCAAAATATACATAAAATAGCTAACTTTTTTGAGGCGAGCGGTTAATCCCGTTCGTTTTTTACTGTTAACACTTTACAATATTCAGAAAATTCGCTATAATAGGACCATTAAAATTTTGGAGGTGTCTTTATGACAATTTATAATTTCTCAGCAGGACCTGCTACATTACCAAAACCAGTGCTTGAAAAAGCCCAAGCTGAATTGCTTAACTATCAAGATTCCGGTATGTCCGTGCTAGAAATGTCCCACCGTTCTCCAGAATTTGACAAAATCGTTAAAGATGCGGAAGCGACACTTCGTGAGCTTATGGCCATTCCTGATAACTATAAGGTTATTTTCTTGCAAGATGGCGCTTCAACACAATTTACAATGGTCCCACTTAACCTCGCTCAAGGTAAGAAAGCTTACTACCTTGTAGGTGGTTCATGGGGTAAAAAAGCTTATACAGAAGCTGTTAAACTTTCAAAAACTATTCCTTTTGAACCAATTCTGTTGGCCTCTTCAGAAGAAACTGTTTACGATCATATCCCAAGTTTTGACCCAGCAACAATTGATCCAGAAGCAGCTTATGTTCACTTGACAACGAACAATACCATTGAAGGAACATCTATCTACGATTTGCCTGATACTAATGGTGTGCCAATCGTAGCTGATATGTCTTCAAATATTTTGGCTGCTCGTTACAATGTTGAGGACTTTGCCCTTATCTATGCTGGTGCTCAGAAAAATATTGGACCTGCTGGGGTGACAGTTGTTATCGTTCGTGAAGACTTCCTTAACGACCAACCACAATTGTCTGCCATGTTGGATTACCGTATTCAAGCTGAAGCAGGATCACTTTACAATACACCACCATGTTTCAACATCTATATTTCAAAACTCGTCTTTGACTGGGTTAAAAATGAAATTGGTGGCGTGGACAAGATGGCTGAAATTCAACGTGAGAAATCAGGCCTTCTCTACGACTACATTGAGTCATCTGATTTCTACACAAATCCTGTCAAAGATGCCAAGGATCGTTCTGTCTGCAATATCCCATTTGTAACACCAAGTAAAGAGTTGGATGCTAAATTTGTAGCAGAAGCAGATGCTCTTGGTTTCAAGAATATCAAAGGACACCGTTCAGTAGGTGGTATGCGTGCTAGTGTTTATAACGCTTTCCCACGTCAGGGTGTACTTGACTTGATTGACTTTATGAAGAAATTTGAAGCCGAAAATAAATAATTAGGTAAAGAGATGGAAATTAGACAAGCCTTCCCAAATGAAATTGGGGCTATCATGACTGTGATTGAGAGTGCTAGAACTGCTTTAGCAGAAGCGGGGAGTACCCAATGGCAAGGAGCTGATGGTTACCCTACTGAAGAAACTATCTTTGACGATGTCCTTAATGGGCAGGCCTATGTAGGAATTGTTGATGGTCAAATTGTTTCTTATGCTGCGGTGATTGTTGATGGAGACCCTGCTTACGACAAAATCTATGACTGGGACTGGAAACACCACAATAAGCGCTACATTACTTTTCATAGAATCGCCGTTTTAAGTGAATTTACGGGTCAGGGCATTGCTCAAACCTTTATTCAAGGTCTTATTGAGGGAACTGATGCTCATGATTTCCGTTGTGATACGCATGAAAAGAATACTGTCATGCAACATATTTTGGAGAAGCTTGGCTATGTCTATTGTGGCAAGGTTCCTATTGACGGGGAACGACTTGCCTATCAAAAATCAAAACCAAGAGGGAAAAGGCCTTCTATCAAGAAGTTGATGAGGCAACCATCATGGTATACATTGATTTAAGAGGAATAAAATTATGGTATTTAGTGTAAAAACGTATAACAATATTAACCAGATTGGTTTGAAGGAACTTGGAAATCATTTCCAAATTGATGGTGATTTAGCGAAAAATCCGGATGCCTATATCATTCGTAGCCAAAATCTCCATGACACTGTTTTTCCTGACAACTTGAAAGCTATTGCGCGTGCTGGTGCAGGTACTAACAATATCCCAGTTGACGAAGCAACTGAAAAAGGGATTGTTGTCTTCAATACTCCAGGTGCCAATGCTAACGCTGTTAAAGAAGCTGTTTTGGCCTCTATCTTACTCTCAGCACGTGACTATATTGCAGCCAATGCTTGGGTTAACACACTTAGTGGTGATGATGTTCCTAAACAAATTGAA
>JBKWCO010000111.1:0-5608 GCA_046975465.1 Streptococcus sp.
ATTGTGTTCGTCCCCAAAGGCAATCAAATCATCCGTTGATTTGCGCATAACCTTAAGTAAGTAGTTTAGGGCATAAGCCTTGTTAATACCTTTAGGTGAAAACTCTAAAATATTAAGTGGGCCACCCCAAGAATCAACTTCAATTTCTTCCTTGAAGTCCTTCTTGATGTCATCGGCAAGTTGGTACTTATCCTCATGACGAGTTTGCATAAGGAGAGCGTTAGGGTTGCGCGTGATTTTAGTTGGTTCTAAACGCATAGCCTCAATAATTTTATCAACACCAAAGAGTTGTGGTTGAATACGTTCTGGATATTTCATGGTGATATAGAAATGCCTACGGTATTCACTAGCCAGAAAATCCATCTCTAATTCATCATGGCGTTGTAAGAGGCTAATCAGATATTTCTTATCTAATTTAACCGAATGCTCATAAGCCCAGTCTTGGTCTGGAAGATTGGTCAAGGAGCCATTAAAAGTGATGAGTGGTGTTTCTAACCCTAGCGTTTTGTAATGGTCAATAGCCATACGATAAGGACGACCTGTAGCAATAACGACTTGGTGTCCTTTGTTTTGTACGTCTTTAATCGTTTTTTGTGTAAATTCTGAAATAGTTCCATCTGGGCGCAAGAGCGTTCCATCAAGATCTAGTGCAATCAATTTTTTTGTCATGTTCCTATTATAGCAAAAATCTGTCCTTTGTTGGTGATTAAGAAAGAGCTTTCTAAGAACGTTCGGTTTTTCATAAGAAAAGTCTCAGGAAATAAACCTTGCACCGTCAAATAATTTCATGTAGAATAGTAATGTTGCATTCTACGTGAGAATGTTCCGAAATTATTCGGATTTTGACAATATTTTTTATTAAGGAGTCTAAACTTTCATGGAAAAGTTTTTCAAATTGAAAGAACATGGTACTGATGTCCGTACAGAAGTGACTGCCGGATTGACAACTTTCTTTGCCATGTCTTACATCCTCTTTGTTAACCCAGCGATGTTGGCCCAAACAGGAATGCCTGCACAAGGTGTTTTCTTAGCAACAATTATTGGTGCGGTTGCAGGGACATTGATGATGGCCTTCTACGCTAATCTACCTTATGCTCAAGCACCTGGTATGGGACTTAACGCCTTCTTTACCTATACAGTAGTCTTCTCATAGGCTACACTTGGCAAGAGGCTTTGGCTATGGTCTTCCTATGTGGTGTTATTTCATTGATCATCACGGTAACTAAAGTACGTAAGATGATTATTGAGTCTATCCCAACAGCTCTCAAATCTGCTATTTCAGCAGGTATCGGTGTTTTCCTTGCCTATGTTGGGATTAAAAATGCTGGTTTCTTGAAATTCTCAATTAATCCACATACCTACACTGTAGCAGGTAAAGGTGCTGACATGGCCAAGGCGTCAATTACAGCTTCATCGTCAGCTACACCAGGTTTGGTTGCTTTCAATAATCCAACTGTAATTGTAGGTTTGATTGGTCTTGCGATTGCGATTTTCTTTATTGTTAAAGGTATTCGTGGAGGTGTTCTCCTTTCAATCCTTGTAACGACTATCATTGCTATTTTTGCTGGTGTCGTTGATCTTGGAAGCATTGACTGGCACGCAGCTAGCTTGACATCATCTATTAAAGATCTTGGTAAGATCTTTGGTGCAGCGCTTGGCTCTAAGGGATTGGGATCACTCTTTGCAGACGTTTCTCGTTTGCCTGGTGTCTTTATGGCTATTCTTGCCTTTTCATTGACTGATATCTTCGATACTATCGGTACCTTGATTGGTACTGGTGAGAAGGTTGGTATCATTGCTTCAACAGGTGATAACAACGAATCAAAAGCTCTTGACCGTGCTCTTTACTCTGACCTTGTCGGTACAAGTATTGGTGCCATTGCAGGGACTTCAAATGTTACAACTTACGTTGAATCTGCAGCAGGTATTGGTGCTGGTGGACGTACTGGTTTGACAGCTCTTGTGGTTGCTGTACTCTTTGCCATCTCTAGTTTCTTTAGTCCAGTGGTATCAATCGTTCCTAATGCTGCCACAGCGCCTATCCTTATTATTGTAGGTGTTATGATGCTCTCTAACCTTAAGAGTGTCGATTGGGAAGACTTGTCTGAAGCTATTCCTGCCTTCTTCACTTCTGTTTTCATGGGATTCTCATATAGCATTACCTATGGTATCGCAGCTGGTTTCCTTACTTATACTTTGGTCAAAATCGTCAAAGGTCAAGCTAAGGATGTCCACTTTATTATGTGGATTTTGGATATCTTGTTTATCCTTAACTTCATCAGTATGGCTGTGTTCTAAAGCTTGAAAGTAAAAAGTCTGTACATTTGTCAGGCTTTTTCTTTTGCGATTTTTATCTGGAGGAATGTGAGAGAGTTACTATTGGTTAACTTTTGAAACTATAGTAAGTTTTACAAAAACATTTCTAATCTATGAGTGATTGATGTGGTTAAAATAAATTGAAGATTAAAATACACATCTTAACTTCTTACTTAAATGATTCAATATTTATAAGTTTCTACTGTATTTTTACAGTGGATTCTAGTCCATATTTTTATTTTTTGATATAATGAAAACATGATTTACAGTCAAAATGAAGAAGAATTGATTAGTATCGGCCAAAAGCTAGGTCGACTGCTCGATTCTGGAGATATAATTGTTCTCTCAGGTGATCTGGGAGCTGGCAAAACAACCTTAACTAAGGGAATTGCCAAAGGTTTGGATATTTCACAGATGATAAAGAGTCCAACCTATACTATCGTTAGGGAGTATGAAGGACGTTTGCCACTATATCATTTAGATGTGTATCGTATAGGCGATGATCCAGATTCTATTGACTTGGATGATTTTCTATATGGCGACGGCGTAACGATTATCGAGTGGGGTGAGCTCTTGGATGAGGATCTCTTAGGGATTATCTCTTGATTTCGATAGCTCATCATGATGATGGACGACAGTTGACGTTCGAAGCTTTTGGACCGAGAAGCCAAGAAATTCAGGAGGCTATATTAAATGGCTGAGCAAGAATTAGTCATTGAAGAAGCCCAAAGAGAAGATGCAACTTCGTTGGCCTTATTACTTGAGACGGTGGCCTTGGAGTCAGACTTTCTAGCCCAGGATGATAGGAGTTCTGTCCTGAGTGCTGAACAGCTAGCATCTTATATTGATAGTCGCCAAAATGTGACTAACGAAATTTGTTTAGTGGCGAAATTAGGCCATGAGGTCATTGGTGTTTGTAATGTTACCTCTGATCAAGATACTAAGACTAGTCATATTGGCGATGTATTTATTGCGGTTTCTAAACCCTACTGGGGGAATGGTGTTGGCCAGTTTCTTATGGAAACAATGATTGACTGGACAGATCATACCCCAGCTATCCGCCGCTTAGAGTTGACAGTTCAAGCACGTAATGAACGTGCGGTTCATCTCTATCAAAAATTTGGATTTGACATTGAAGGCACTAAGAAACGTGGTGCAAGAACTAAAAATGGAGAATTTCTAGATGTTTACCTTATGGCTAAACTCATAGATTAGGAAAAAACATGAAACTTGGACGAAAAATTTTATTGATGTTGTTGGCGATTTTTGCAACGACAGTAGTAGCTGCTGGTATTTACCTAACGACAACCTACAACTATGCGACTGGTGAATTGTCAAAGACATTTAGAATGTCTAAGGCAACCACAGGTAATAGCAAGGCGATTCAGCAGACTAAACCGATAACTATCTTGTTAATGGGGGTAGATACGGGGTCTAAAGAACGTAAGGAAACCTGGGAAGGGAACTCTGATACCATGATTTTGGTGACGGTGAATCCTGAGACTAAGAAGACAACCATGACCAGTCTAGAACGTGACCTGTTAACGGATATAGAGGGGTCGGGACAAGCCAAACTGAATGCAGCCTATGCTGAGGGAGGCGCCGACTTGGCTATCTCGACGATTCAAAAGGTTTTAGACATTGATATTGACTATTATGCACTGATTAATATGCAGGGTATGATTGATTTGGTAGATGCTGTTGGTGGTATTGAGGTAACGAATCATTTTGATTTTCCAATTTCGATTGCAGAAAATGAACCTGAATTTCAGGCAAAAGTTGAGCCCGGAACCCATAAAATCAATGGTGAGCAAGCTTTAGTCTATTCACGTATGCGTTACGATGACCCTGATGGTGACTATGGTCGTCAAAAACGTCAACGTGAGGTTATTCAAAAGGTTGTAGCTAAGCTATTGAAGATGGACTCTATTGGTTCTTACAAGAAAATTTTGTCGGCTGTAAGTTCAAATGTTCAAACCAGTATCGATCTTGGTGATACCAATACTTTGCGTAGCTTGATGGGTTATAGTGATGCCCTTAAAAATATTAAATCATACCAATTGGCCGGTTCGGATGCCATGATCAATGGAGGAAGCTATCAAGTAGCCTCCACTGAGGATATTCTTAAGGTGCAAAATCGTATCAAGAAGGAAGTTGGTAAGAAAAAAGTCTCTGAATCTAATCTTAAGACTAGTTTGGTTCTCTATGGTTCTGGTAGCTCTAACTATGGCTCAGATGATTTTGTTAATTCGAAATCAAGTGCAGCCTCTAATGAATCCTCTGGATTATGAGGGTGCCACTGTAGAGGGAGCAGGTAGTGCTTCAGTAAATACTTATGGTGGGAACACCACTTATAGCAGTAATTATAGTGGTACAACAGGTAGCTATGTTCAGGATCAAGGTACGGCAAGTGCCACTTACAATAATGGTGGTTCTGGTGTGACTACTTACAGCACTGTTCCAGCGGCGCAATAAATAAGGTTGGGTGATTCCCAACCTTTTTGCTTTGAAATGATATGGTTATTCCTTGCAATGGCTTTTGAGCTATGCTATAATATAGGAAAATAACGAAAGAGAGGCGGAGTAGAAACTTCGTCTCTTGTGTGTGTAAGGAGGTCATAATGTCGCAAAAAATTATTGATCTCGTGACGGCAGTCGTAGCTCCAGCTATTCCTGAGCCATACGACTTGGTCGATATCGAGTATGAAAAGATTGGCAGTGACTATATCTTGTCCGTTTTGATTGATAAGCCAGGTGGACTTACTGTCGAAGATACTGCAGACCTGACTGAAATTATCAGTCCTCTCTTGGATACTATTCAGCCTGATCCCTTTCCGGACCAATACATGCTGGAAGTATCTAGTCCAGGGTTAGAGCGTCCCTTGAAGACCAAAGAAGCTTTGACAAATGCTGTTGGTCAATATATCAATGTTAGTCTTTACAAGGCTATTGATAAGATCAAGATTTTCCAAGGTGACTTGGTGGCCTTTGATGGGGAAACCCTAACAATTGATTACCTTGATAAGACTCGCCATAAAACTGTTGAGATTCCCTATCAAACAGTTGCTAAAGCTCGTTTGGCAGTCAAACTCTAAAACTCTTAGTGTAAATAAAGAAAGGATGCCAGTTTTAGCCTTTAGAGGCTAAAACAACAAAGAATATGAGCAAAGAAATGCTAGAAGCCTTCCGTGTCTTGGAAGAAGAAAAACACATTAACAAGGAAGACATCATTGATGCCGTGGTTGAATCGCTTAAGTCAGCCTACAAGCGTCGTTATGGTCAGTCAGAATCA
>JBKWCO010000112.1:0-5512 GCA_046975465.1 Streptococcus sp.
TTACCTTTGAGCCGAAAGTCTATAAGGACGGCGAGTTTCATGATACCTATGACCGTGACCGTCGTGCCAACCGTGAAAAAGCCTATCAAAAACTTGATACGGAAATGATTGGTTTGGTTAAGAAGAAAAAGAAAAAAATCAAGCCTGGCTACAAGAAGAAAATTCAGTGGAAGGTTGACGAAAAACGCAAACGTGAGCGTCGTGCGGCTAACCGTGCTAAGGGGCGTGCTGAGCGTAAAGCTAAGAAGCAAAGTTTCTAAGTATTGGCTTCTAGGTGAGAGCAAATTTTAATTTAAAAATTCAAGAGGTTGAAACCAAAGTGTTTCAGCTTTTTTGATTATTATCAAACTTTTTGGAAACTCAAAAGACCTTATTTAGTTTGAAGATATATTTTTCTTTTGAGCCTAAGGTCTCAAAACTTCCCAACGCTTATGACTACAAAGTTTTAGGCGTCATTATCACGGCGACAAGTCTCAGTATATGCTCACTACACTCGCAAAATAATTGGCTGTCTTAAGAACTGAAACTATGACAGATTTTAAATAGTTTTATCACAGCCATTTTTAAGAAACTTTTCGTTTAAAGTAAAATAATGTGTAAGTTTGAGGTTATTAGTTGAGTCAACTCTCAAAATCAGGTAGTGACATTTATGTCACTACTTTTTTGTTGGCTTTCTATCTATAATACAATCATAGCTTTTGAGAAAAGGCTAAAAAATATTTTAAAGGAGGTTGTTACTATGACAACACAAATCATTAACAATTTTAACTCACTTAATTCCGAAGATCTTTCTACTGTTAAGGGTGGAGCATGTAGTTTTTGGGGAGCTACAGCTGCCGTAGGCGTTGGGGCTGTTGGAGGAGCCATTAAAGGTGGTATTCAAACAGGTACTTGGCAAGGTGCAGCCTTAAAGGGTATTGGTTATGGTATTAAAGGTGGGATTACTTATGGCCTTACTTGTCGTTATTAGGCGATTACTGAGTCAATTTTTGGCCAAATAGTACTTGCGCTCTGATTTATGGGCTTATATTCCTTGCTTGGCAACACTTTAGAGAGAAGTTTTCTCAATTGTGTGCATCTATGTCAGTATATCCCTGGCAGATGACGTCTATCATCTCGCAGAAGAATATTTAAAAAGAAAGTTAACTAGGAATACCTTCCTGTTTGAAAAATAGTTAAAGGCTTGGCGGATTGAATGTCAAGTTTTTTATGGTAAAAGTGCTAAAATAGGAGTCATGAAAGACACGATTCGAATTCTCCATATTAACGATTTACATTCTCATTTGAACAGTATCCACAACTCAAGCGAGCTGTGGATGATTTGAGTCAGACGGATAGAGAGCTGATCAAGGTAGATCTTGGGGATAATGTGGATAAGTCCCATCCCTTGTCTGATGCGACAGCCGGGCGTTTTAATGTAGCCTTGATGAATGAATTGGGGATAGACTATGCGACTGTCGGAAATAATGAGGGGATTGGTCTAGCTAAGGAGGAGCTAGACTGTCTTTATGAGCAGGCAAAGTTTCAGCCTATCATAGGAAATCTCAAGGAAAGGGGGACAACCAATGGGCTAAGCCTTATTTGATTTATCAAACTAAAGCAGGAACAAAGATTGCTTTTCTAGCCTTACACGTTTCCATATTATGTCACCTATGCTCCAAATGGTTGGGAGGTTTTGAATCCACTTACGCAGTTAGAGGAGGATTTGGCTCGTCCTGAGGTTCAGGATGCAGACTAGTCGTCTTCTTAGTCATTTAGGAATACGCTATGATGAGCAGATTGCGAGACTTACCCTCAGGTGAATCTTATCATCGGGAGCCATACCCACCACCTGTTTGAAGAGGGTAATTGATTAATGAGACTTATTTGGCGGCTGCAGATAGATATGGTTATTATATTGGCTGCATTGATCTTACTGTGAAAAATGGGCAATTGATAGAGTGTCAGATTGAGGCTATCCCCACCAAGTCCTACATCTTGGATTTAGACAAGGAGGACGAAGCCTTTATCAAGGCTATGCGTGAGGAAGGCCATCGTCGTTTAGCTCAGAAAAAAGTAGCTAATCTAGGTCGAGAACTAGATTTTGATGAAGACCTGTCAATTGGTTTTACAGGCTGTTTGTCAGGAAACTCATAGCCAATTAACGCTTTTAAATACTGGACTTATCATGAAAACACTGGGTCCTCAAGTGACCATGGCAGACCTGCAAGAAGCCCTTCCTCACCAGATGCGGATGGCACGTCTAGTCGTGACAGGCCAAGAGCTCAAAGAAATTGTCAGGAGTTTTTACTAAGGCTGAACTCCTTAAAAATCAGGCTATTAAAGGTATGGGATTTGAGGAAGACATTTGGTGAAGTAATCACGGGAATTTTGCTTACAAAAACATTAATTTGTTGTATAATAGAAGGGTTGTAGATTCCATGAGAAGTTTAGTTTGATTAGGCTGGACTACCTGCTGCTTATTTCTACAATTAAGGAAAAGGAAGCGCTCTTCTTTTTCCAGATTTGTTAGGGAACTTGTGGCTGATATTTAGGAAAAAATGGTGCCAATTGGGATAAGAGCTTTATTACAGCATCATGATAGAAAATAAGAGAGAGCAGAAAGGATGGCACATGCGTAAAGAAATCTTGCCAGAAATGTTTAATTATAATAAATGTCAGGCCAGACTTTGTGTATGTGGGTGATCTTCTGAAATCAGATGCCTGTCGTTTACAGTTCTTGAAAATCATAGGAGTTTAGACGCTACCCGCTTTGGGTAACGTTTTTTCTGAAATCATGCTCAAGTATGATTATATCGTTGGGGATGGTAATGATCAGCTTCGCCTTAAGGGATTTTACGAGGACGAGCGCCCTAATACGCGTAAGACAGACTGCATTAGCCGATTGTCGGAGTATTTGCGTGAATACTGTGCCTTTGGTTGCGCCTACTTTATTTTGAAAAATGAAGAGCCGCAGTTAATAGTCTTTGAAGAGGAGACGGAGCCTCGTCGCAAGCGCCGTCGTTCTAATAATCGTCGTAATTCTTCTCAGGAATCTAGAGATAGAGAGCGCAATGCTTCTCAAAAGAATAAAGGACAGAAGGCTTCTGGCAAGCAAAAATCGGACAAGCCCAAACGAAGAGACAGGGATCAAGAAGGGCCAAGCTTTGAGAAAATCAAGCGTCGTCCTAAGTTTAAATCTAGATCCGAGGACGGTGGCCGTGAGCGTAAGTCTAACTTCAAGAAGAGTCAGAAGCAAGCTCCAAAATCTAAAGGTCAAAACACCCCATCGAAGAAACAAAGCCAGACCAAGTCAGATGGTCAGCATTTCACAATCAGAAAAAAAGGAAATTAAACTATGTCAGAAGTAACAGCAAAGCCAGAACGTCGTAAACGCCAGAAATTGGAGGATATGGAAGGCTACAAACCTTCTATTTATGGTCTTACTCGTGATGAGTTGATCGACTGGGCTATGGAACACGGTGAAAAGAAATTCCGTGCGACTCAAATTTGGGATTGGCTCTACAAGAAGCGTGTGCAGTCTTTCGAAGAAATGACCAACATTTCTAAAGATTTCATTGCCAAGTTGAATGAGAATTTCTGCGTAAACCCATTGAAACAACGTATCGTTCAAGAATCTAAAGATGGTACAGTTAAGTATCTTTTTGAATTGCCAGATGGTATGTTGATTGAGACGGTTTTGATGCGTCAACACTATGGTTTGTCTGTCTGTGTGACAACTCAGGTTGGCTGTAACATCGGTTGTACTTTCTGTGCCAGTGGTTTGATTAAGAAACAACGTGACTTGACTGCAGGTGAGATTGTGGCACAAATCATGTTGGTACAAAAATACTTTGATGACCGTGGCGATGGTGAACGTGTCAGCCACGTGGTTGTTATGGGTATCGGTGAGCCATTTGATAACTATGACAATGTGCTTCGTTTCTTGCGTACTATTAACAATGACAATGGTCTTGCTATTGGAGCACGCCACATTACCGTGTCAACATCTGGTTTGGCACCAAAAATCAAGGAATTTGCCAACGAAGGAGTTCAAGTGAACCTTGCGGTATCACTTCACGCGCCAAACAATGACCTTCGTTCAAGCATCATGCGTATTAACCGCTCATTCCCACTTGAAAAACTCTTTGAAGCGATCGAGTATTACATCCAGACAACCAACCGTCGTGTTACTTTTGAGTATATCATGCTTAATGAGGTCAATGACCACCCTGAAAATGCTCAAGAGTTGGCTGATTTGACTAAGAAAATCCGTAAGTTGTCGTACATCAACTTGATTCCATATAACCCAGTATCAGAGCACGACCAATATAGTCGTTCAACCAAGGAACGTGTGGCAGCCTTCTACGATGTGCTTAAGAAAATGGGGTTAACTGCGTGGTTCGTCAAGAGCACGGTACAGATATCGATGCTGCTTGTGGACAATTGCGTTCAAACACTATGAAACGCGACCGTCAAAAAGCAGTGGCAGATGCTTCTGGTAAATCAGAAGGTAAGTAAGATGTTTCAGCTGACGACTTGGGTAGAAAAGGACGGAGAACTAACACCAAAAGGAAGAAAGGTAAGCCAAGTTTTGGTCTGTGCTTATCTCCTTTGTTTAGTGCTCCTATGTTGGACACCCCAGTACGGGCTAGTTGAAGGTGTTGAAACCCCTGGTATTCAACATTTTGGTCGTGTCGTGGTCCTATTAACCCCATTCAATAGTTTGACCAACTTTTATCAGCTGGATAGTCTTAAAGAGATTGTCTTTGTGCTTGGGCAAAATGTGACCAACATTTTCTTGTTGAGTCCGCTGATTTTAGGGCTTTTAGCCTTGTACCCCAGATTCAGGTCTTGGAAAAAGGTCCTTTTAGCGACCTTTGTCATGTCTTTGACGATTGAGGTCGGACAAGTCATTCTTGACCTTCTCATTGATGCTAATCGTGTCTTTGAGCTAGATGATTTATGGACCAATACTTTGGGAGGTTTGGTGGCACTAGGTGTCTACCACCTCCTTGTAAAACTGATTCAAATGCATTTTAAAGAGTAAAAAACCTGGGAGCTTACGCGTCTCAGGTTTCGCTTATTTTCTATCATACAAAGATAACACATTCAAAAGAGGGAAAAATGAATAAACACGTTTGGAGAAATAATGAAACACTTAATGATGACAGTAGTCACCGTATTAACGTTAGGAGTAACAATGACGATGGTTAAGGCAGATACTTATCAAAGTGGCCGTGATGCCGATATTATGCGAGAAAGAGGGCAGGTTTGGAACTATTCTGAGGTTAAGAGAGAGCCTCAATTAGCTAACTACAACACCGAAGGTCGCTATCTCAGTGAGGCAACTAACTTTGAATTGTACAATTTTGTCAGAGAGTATAAGACATCTGATGAAATCAGACGCATTTGGAACCCTAAGAAAGATGAATCAGTTATCCATGATAAGGATAGTTACTCTATGGATGGTGGGAACAAGGTATATAATTTTGATTCCTTTGCTTATCAATTACCAGAGTCTACTGATTTT
>JBKWCO010000113.1:0-5498 GCA_046975465.1 Streptococcus sp.
GTCTAAGCGAGCCATGGTAATGATTATGACAAAGATAGTCAAAAGCCCAACGAAAAATTGGTTAAAGACCATGAGAAGTCCGTTGTTTAATTGATCACTATCTGTAGTCACACGGCTAACCATGTCTCCAGTTCCTTGACGATCAAGGTAACTGAGAGGCATAGCATGAATTTTCATCATGACTCGTTCACGTAAACTTTCGCTATATGAATAAATCAATCGATTATAAATCAAAGGGTTAAGCCACTGGATTGCACTATTAGCTAAGATAACTACAAGCATCTGCCAAATTAAACGTGACATCAACAGAACGGCATTCATCTTAAGAACAGCGTCCACTGCATCACCAATTAAGATAGGTAAGTAAACCGTTAAGGCAACTTGAATAATGGTCCCAACAGTTGCTAAGGCAAAAAGGTAACGCTGACTTAAGATATCTCTACTTAAACGTTTAAGCGTTGATTTATTATTTCTAGCCTTCATCAGCGACCTCCTTTTGATGTTGAGAATAATGAATGTCTTGATAGAGTTTATTTGTGGCAAGCAATTCTTCATGATTACCCAAGCCAACTTGATGGCCCTTATCAAGAACCAAAATCTGATCAACAGCTTTTAGACTATTTGTTCTTTGCGAAATAATAATCAAACTCGTTGATTTAAGATTGTCTCTGATAGCCGCTAGTAGGCGACTTTCAGTCAAGTAATCTAGGGCTGAGGTGGAGTCGTCCAAAATCAAGAATGGTGCTGGTCTCATCAACGCACGCGCAATAGTCAAGCGCTGACGTTGACCACCCGAAAAATTACGGCCAAATGACTCAACTGGCTCATCTAAACCAAGATCTTTGTCTTTAACAAAATCAGCAGCCTGAGCCATGTCAAGCGCATGCCATAGTTCCTGGTCGCGGTTCATGCTTAAGTCCCAGGGTCAGATTAGAACGAATGGTTCCTCTAAATAACTCAGCTTTTGAGGACATAGGCCACCCAAGAACGCCATTCCTTTAGATTTTTTGTGATGCTTGATTGTTAAAGATGGTTAAGCTACCAAGCTGAGGTTGATATAAGTTCATGATAAGTTGACCAAGGTCGATTTACCCGAACCTGTACCTCCAATAATGCCTAGAGACTCTCCTTCGGTCAGTCTAATGTTAATCCTGAAGAGATGGCTGACTAGCTGTCGGATAGGTAAAGGACATCTGGTCTATAGCAAGCACTAACGCTTCTTGATCAGCTTTCTAATTGTTAAAGGTGCCTTAATGTCCTCATCCTCAAGATTGAAAATAGTTTCTACACGTTTAGCAGATATAAAACTTTGATTGAGATTAGTCAACATCATGGCTAATTTAAGGAGCTCCGTCAAAATTTGCAAGAGGTAATAACCAAGGCAATCAGCATTCCTTGCGTCAAGAGTCCACCTTGAATCTGGAGATTTCCTTGCCAAAGAATGGCAATTAAGGTCATATTAACAACCAAAAAGTCAAAGGACTAATGAGACTTGCTATGACCCCAGTTTTGAGTTGCCAGGTCTTCAAGTCTTTATTTACAGTTGTAAAGTTATCTAACTCACGCTCACTCTGTCCGAAGGCTCGATAACCCTCATTCCTTCAAGTTGTTGACGAGTACTAGTAACAATTGACTCATTAATCACCCGAATTTTAGCATATAGGGGATTGACGATACGGCTTGCCACCACAATAATAAGCGTCAACACTAGAACCATACCAAGGAACCAGAGGTCAAGCGTGGGCTAATCCGAAATGCCATAATAATAGCACCTGTCACAATAATGGGAGCTCTCAAAAAGAGTCGTAAATTGATTAATCCCCGTTTGAATCTGAAAAGTGTCACCAGTTAGGCGTGTCACCAAACTCGAAGTTCCTATCTCATCACGCTTTTCCTTTGATAATCGCATGATTTTGGCATAAAGATTATTGGTCAAACCTTGCGCATAGCCAACTGCTGCTCGAGATGAAATACTGAGCTGAAACAGCAACAACAACGCCAACAAAGGCAAGTCCAACAAGAGAAAATCATCATAAACAGATGATTTTGGTCTTTATTTGGAATAGTTGTGTCGACAATTCCAGCAATCACTAGCGGAACGAGGAGTTCAAACAGGCTTCGATTAATTTAAAAACGGGTCCCAGGATACTGTCTTTGATGTATCCTCTAAAATACACTAATAATGCTTTCATTTGTCTTTCCTAAGTTTAACGTCCTTACTCTTAGAGGCGCGAGAACATACGCATCAAAAAGAGATTAAACTGTACTTCCTTAGCGTAGTAAATATTTCCGCCATTTGTATAAAGTTTTCCGCCACCATA
Source organism: Streptococcus sp. (assembly GCA_046975465.1). Taxonomy (GTDB): domain Bacteria; phylum Bacillota; class Bacilli; order Lactobacillales; family Streptococcaceae; genus Streptococcus. The sequence continues at coordinate 2,322 of JBKWCO010000113.1, forward strand.
GTACATGGCAACCGGTTGGTAATAGGTGTATGTTTGCCCGCTAGTGTTTCCTAGACTCGGAGCAACGACATTTTTAGAGTAAGCCTTTGCGAGTTCGACGGTGTTCACTCCACCATTATCAGCCACATAATCGATATAGGCCTTACCAAAATTATAGGCTTGTACTGCTGTCCAAGGATCCACCTTATGGTGGGCAGCTTCTTCCAGATTTTCCGACAGCACCGTCACCCCTTGACGAATACTTTCTTTTCGATCTGTTATGGAGTTGGTCACCCCTGTAGAACTTTCACTGGACTGCATCACGTCATCTGTCTTCCCCTTGGTTTCTGTGTAGATCATAGCCAGAACCAAATCGACATTGGTTGTATTATCAATGTCGTCCTCTGCCAAAACCTCCTTAACCATGGATTCATAGGTTAAGACATGTTGAATATTGGCATGGATTCGATAGCATTGGATACCTATGATGAGGACTACGACAAAAACCGCCAGACGTCTTATCCATTTAAACATATTATTTATTGATGATATCCTCGATATTTTTGATGAGAATAGAGTAGGTGCCATCAGGATTTTGAATAAACTCAACACTATCAGCATCCTGATACACATTATTAGGCACAATTAACTCAATTCCGTTCGATAACGATAATTTTTGATTCTCCAATTTCTTAATTTGACGCGAATGGTCAATATCTGATACCGAGATAGGCTCAGGTATGGCCTCTTTGAGCTCATCAACGAAGGTCAAACGAGCTGTCAAATTATTATCAAAAAGCTGGTCTGCCAATTTTTCAGGAGACAATTCCTGGTCTTCTTCCAAATTATTGAAAATAGCCGATTTCATTTTTCCTTGGAAGTTAAAGTCATCTTGATTAAAATTCTCAGCAATTTTTGAGCCGTGTCTTCAACCATCTTAATTGACTTCTTGACAGACTGTTCAGGTTGGACCTGCAAGAGATTTTCAGAGAAATAATTGGCAAAACTACCGTTGTGTTTGATACGCTTTTCAATCAGATAATACTGCTTACTGCTACGGTTAATTATCAAAGCTTCATCTGGTGTCTGAGCCGCAGAAGGCAGATTATTTTGTGACAACTGAATTGGATGCTGGCTATCTCCCAAAGAATGAATCAAACTGTCCTTTAAGGCAATGCGCAAGAATGCAAAATACTCTTGTCCTTCTTTGTCAAACTGAATAAAGACCAAATCATTGGTCTTTTGATCTTCAGAAATGACAAATTCTTCCTTCCAAAGTTGGGCAATTTTGACAGAACTTTCCATCAAATCATCCCCTAGATAACTGATGAAAACATTTTCTGCTTCGAAATAGCCACGTTTAGCCTCATCCGAGAAAACTTTTGACAGTTTCTTTCGGAAATACTCATCCAAACGTGGTGTTATTTCAAGAGGTGCTTCTGCCAATACCAGCTCCGTATCATTTGGCGAAAACTGATGAATGATAATGCGTTTAATATATAAATCTAACATAATCCCTTAATAAAGTGGAAAGGCATCTGTGAGTGTTTTGACTTCCCCACGAATGTGTTCCAAAACTTCTGGTTTGTCGTGATTTTCCAAAGCTTGGATCATCAACTCAGCAATCTTACGGCTCTCAGCTTCACCCATACCACGACTTGTAATAGCTGGGCTACCTACACGAATACCAGATGTTTTAAATGGTGACAATTGTTCATAAGGAATACCATTTTTGTTCAAGGTAATATTCACTTCTTCAAGAACATTTTGAGCAACCTTACCATTTTCAACAACCTTAGTCACATCAACCAAGAAGAGGTGATTATTGGTACCACCTGAAATGACACGGAAGTCTGGGTGTTGATTGAAAACATCTGCCATAGCTGAGGCGTTCTTGATGACATTTTCCCCATATTCCTTAAAGGCAGGGTCAAGTGCTTCTTTAAGAGCAACAGCCTTAGCAGCAATAACGTGTTCCAATGGACCACCTTGCAAACCAGGGAAGACCGCAGAATTCAATTTCTTAGCGATATCTTCATCATCAGTCAAAATTAAACCACCGCGAGGACCACGAAGTGTCTTGTGAGTTGTTGTAGTGGTCACATGTGCATGAGGAACTGGACTTGGATGATGACCAGAGGCTACAAGACCTGCAATATGAGCCATATCTACCATGAGATAAGCACCTACTGCATCAGCGATTTCACGGAATTTAGCAAAATCAATGATACGTGAGTAAGCTGAAGCCCCGGCAACGATGAGTTTTGGGTTTTGCTTCTTTGCTTGAGCAAGGATAGCATCATAATCAAGAAGTTCAGTTTCCTTATCAACATTGTAAGCAACGAAGTGATAAGTCTTACCAGAGAAGCTAACTGGCGCACCACGTGTCAAGTGACCACCGCTGACAAATCCATCCCCATCACAGTGTCACCTGGTTGATCAAAGACATGTAAACAGCAGCATTGGCTTGACTACCTGAGTGAGGTTGTACATTGGCAAATTTTGCTCAAAAGTTTTCTAGCACGTCTAATAGCAAGGGTTTCAACCACATCAATCACGTCTGTACCACCGTAGTAACGCTTACCTGGATAGCCTTCTGCGTACTTGTTAGTCAAGAGAGTTCCTTGAGCAGCCATTACTGCTTTAGATACCACGTTCTCAGAGGCAATCAACTCAATATTGTTTTGCTGACGTTCAGCCTCAGCATCGATGGCGTTCCATAGTTCAGGGTCAAATGCTTTGTAATCTTCTTTATCAAAAATCATAGAGGTCTCCTTTGAGGTCTAATGGGGTTCAATCAACTCACCCACATACAGTCGGAAATTATCTCACACTTCCATAGGTCTCTGTTAGTCATTTATTCTATGGTCAACTCGGGTAGAGCCGCCAATAGGTCTTCTTTTGTAATCTTCCCTTGTCTGAGAATTTTAGCCGGTGAAACAGACAAATCCAAAATCGTCGAATCTACACCTAACAAGGCATCATCATCTTGATAGCCAGTCACCTGAAAATCAAATTGGTCTCTTATTTGGTCAAAATAACGACCACTAGCCTTCCCAGACTTATTGGCTGAGGGACCAATTAAAGGACCTTCCGCTTGAATCAGTTCTCTAGTAACAGGATGGTCTGGTAAACGGAAGCCAACCGTCGCCAATCCTGAATTAATCCATCTGGGGACTTTATCATTAGCTTTTAAGA
>JBKWCO010000114.1:0-5474 GCA_046975465.1 Streptococcus sp.
ATCCATTTGTCCATCGTTCAGAAAAACAGCTGGATAAGTCTTAGTAGCATCATAAGACTCAGGAAGGGCAATCGTCACTCGAATGCCATGGCAGACAAAGTCTTTATTTATTAACAAAGTCATTAACCTTTTCAAGAGAATCAATCACAGATGGACCGTAATCCATAAGCTCATCATAAGAAATAGTCATGATTTTCTTGTTTTTAACGGCTGGAACATTTTCAAGAACAGCGTTCTTTTCCATCTTGTCTGTTGCTTCCTTGTCCATGGCCTTATTACGGTCACTGGTTACATAGATAATCAATTCTGGTTCCATTGACACGAGATTTTCCAGAGTCAAATCTGATGTTCCTGTCGCAACATTGGTATAGCCAAGCTGATTAAGCATACTTTCTTGAAGGGCAGATTTGTAAGTTCCAAAGGTCTCATCGTTGTAGGCACACATGATCAGAGCCTTCTTCAAGTCTTTGTCAGAAGACTTGTTTTTCTTTTTAACGGCGTCGATACGCTTTTGGAGTTGTCCTGCATACTTGTCTGCCTTGTCTTGGACGTTGAAAATGTCACCAATATTTTTAACATCTTCGATGATATTATTCAAATCTTGTTTAGTTGTTGAGACAGAAGCTTTTTGGGTATAAACAGGAATGTCGTTGCTGTTCCATGTACTGATGGTTCCCATTGACTTGTCTGAGAACATCATGTTACGACCAATAAGAGCATCTGGTCCGTAAGCCAAGATGGCTTCTTGAGAAATTGTTTTCTTATCACCGATATGTGGGATTGAAGCAATGTCATCCTTGTATTTATCGGTTACTTCATTGTCAGGGTTAAGCATACCGACAATTTTGTCTTTTAAACCAAGCTCAATCAAGATTTCCGTTGATGAAAGGTTGTTTGTGATAACCTTTTCTGGTGCCTTTTTGAAGACTTGATCTAACTCTGTTCCCTTATCGTCATAAGTCTTGACGGTCAAGGGATACTGGGTTTCTGAGTTAGTCTTTTTCACCGTTTCTTTTGCTGCTGATGACGATGATGTGCTGTTTTTATATGTAGAACTGCATGCTGTCAATGTAAGGACTGCTGCAGCGATTAATGCGATACCAAAAGTTTTCTTGTTCATAAGGCCTTCCTTTCCTAGGCTTATAAATACTGAATCATTGCCTGCTGGTCATCCGTCCAAGTAATACGACTCTGAACATCATAAACCGCCTGCAAGGATTGTGGGGTTACGGCATCCCTTGGGACACCTTGGGCAACAATCTCACCCCCTTTCATTAAGTAGATATAATCTGAAAAACGACAGGCCAATTGAATATCGTGGAGAACTGCGAGAACATTAATGCCGAGTTCCTTGACCAAGGCCAACATCTCCAACTGATACTTTATGTCCAAATGATTGGTAGGCTCATCCAATAAAAGGAGTTTGGGTTCCTGAGCCAAGGCACGCGCCAGGATGACTCTTTGTTTTTCTCCACCTGATAGGGACGAATAATAGCGTGCCTTCTTTTCAGACATGCCAACCTTGTCTAGGGCATCCTGGACGAGCAAGTGGTCCCGCTCCGATTCTTTTTGTAGAAAGGAAAGATGGGGCGTTCGGCCAAGCATGACAATTTCTTCCACCGTGCAATCAAATTGAAGGGTGTTAAACTGTGTCACAACGGCCATTTCTTTTGCAGTTTCCTTTAGGCTTACCTGATCTAGGCTTTTTCCATCAAGTAAAATCTGACCGCTATCTGGTTTCAACTGGCGATAAATGGTTTTTAGCAAGGTTGATTTCCCACTCCCATTTGGTCCTAGTATGGTCTGGAATTGTCCGCCCTCGACCTTTAGGGAGACTCCATTTAGGATTTTTTCTCTCCAATCGAATAATGAATATCTTACACTTTACATCCATAAGTCAAACCACCTTCCTACGATTTTTAGTCACAATATAAATAAAGAAAGGTGCGCCAACCAAGGCTGTAAAGATACCGATAGGTAACTCTGCATTTTTGACGAGGATTCTAGCCAAAACATCTGCCCAAATAACAAACAAGGAGCCTAAGAGAGTTGCCACTGGAAAAAGCTTACGATAGTTAGTTCCGACTAAACTTCTAGCAATATGAGGGGTAATCAAGCCTACAAAGCCGATAATCCCACAGCTAGCAACCAAGACGGCCGTTATGACCGCAACAATGGCAATGTAAAGATACCAGTAGAGTCTAAGTGGAATCCCTAAAGTCAAAGCTGCCTCATCTCCCATCATCATGGCATTGAAGACACGATACTGTGTTGAGAAAAGAGAAAGGCCAAACCAACCACTACCGCTGGGAGCAAGTCTGACCAAGATGTTCCTGTCAATGAACCCATGGTCCAAAACTTAATTGTCATGACACTGTCTGCTGTCGCTCCAATAGAGATGATAAAATTGGCAAAGGCAATAAAGAGAGCATTAACAACCGTTCCAGATAAAATCAGGCCAGAGGTGGTCACTCTCCCCTGCATAGAGGCAATAATTAGGACAAGAACCGTCGCTAGATAGCACCCACAAAGGCACCCAAGCCTACCACAGCTTTAAGGCCTAAAATGATGGCCAAGGTTGCTCCAAAAGTTGCTCCTGCCGAGATTCCCAAAATGTAGGGCTCAGCAATAGGATTATTAACGGTTGACTGCATGACACTCCCAGACATGGAAAGGCCTGCACCAACTATTAACCCTAGGAGAACCCTGGCACTCGCATATTCCAAACAATGGCTTCAAGTGGCTTAGCTATGCTATGACTGGCAATGGGAAGCCCCAATTTACTGAGATGACACCATAGGTATCACCTATATCTATAGTGACCGCCCCTAAAGACACTGCTACAAAAACTGACGCTACTAGTAAAACTAGAAGCAAACAGAGCAGGCTTAGGTAGCGGGAAAAAACAAGGTGTTTTGTTTTTTTAAAAGGCATTAGCACCTCCTTTCCACCTGTAATGTCAGAAAATTTTGACAATACTCTTCTAGTATAACATGCCTCAAAAAGATGGGCAAGGTCATTTGAGTATTACATAGAAAAAAGAGTAGTCATTGAACTACTCTTGGGAATCATAACTAACTGAAGCAATGAAAATCAAGCCAGCTTAGGATTTCACTTTCTCCATACTGCTACCAGCAATTTTCATGGCAAGAAGAATTATCAACACCTTAATCACAAGGGATAACCAAAGGCTCTCCGCTGATGACAGTTGCGATAAAGCATTGATTAGTGCATGGGTCATGACACAAAGCCAAAGACTTCTGGTCTTTGTATAAATAGCGGATAAGATGAAACAATTGCTTAATAAGCCTAGCAAAAGTAGCAAATTAACCATTGCGAAGATCCATCAATGTAAAATAGAGAATCACAGTGACCAGCTACAAATGTACAAAGCGTCGATACTATATGTTAACTTTTCTTGCAAAGTAGGCTGGAAAAAATAACGCCAACCGATTTCTTCGATACCACAAAGACGAGGGCTTTTACAAATAAATTAGGGAGATACCAAGTTGAATAATCATTTTCCCACCAAACCAATGTAAAAATCAATCCTATAAAAATGAGGACTAAGAGATAGTTAAGAGGAGCTTGTTTGACTTGAAAAAATCTCGACAAGCTGTTTAAAACTGGAGTGATGATAGCGGAGCTAACATAGCCTCCCAAATGGCTGAGGACACCACCTAACATCAGGGTAAAGAGGCCAATTGGAGCATAATCAACCTAACTTCTCTTCTTAGTACCAAACAGAAGACGACTAATATTTGTCCAAGGTGCCCGCCAGATAAAACGACAAGGCTTGTTTCTATTCATATCTTGATACCTTTTCCTTTTTCTTGGCAGTTCAGGTTGTAATAGGGGGAAATAAATAATGCTAACTCATTTTTAGAATTTTCCAGTTCTTTCAGTCCTTTCCTGGATAAGCATAGACTTCTCAATAGATAACCACTCACCAAATAATTTTTCCAAGAACTGACGATGCTGTTTCCTCATCCTCAAGGAATTATAAATACATCTTCTATCTCGTTGGTAAATCTGGATGTACTCAAAAATACCATAGTTTCAGCTCTTGAAGATTTCCACTAAACGGTCTGTACAATCGCATCATGATGCGCCTAGGTGTCGCTCTCGCTTGACTTGGTTCCAAAGCATAAAGTTCTTCATAACGAATCTTAGTACTAAGATAAGAGATTCAGGCTTTATTGCTATCAAGGCAAGTGCTACTTGTATCCCTAGAACTCAACAATTTGTTTTCGAGAATATCTACAGTTCTCAATGTACCCTCAATCAGAATGTGGACCCCAATTTGCTCAGTTCTTCTTCAAAGCTTCAACTATCTCAGCAAAGTCTTCGTGAGTTTACTTTCCTTGCGTACTTTTCCTGCAATTCAATATAGTTAGGATGCAAAGCGAAAGCTGTCTCCATCAATGATGATGATGTTGCCTTTAAATTCTCTTTGTTTAACACGATGAGTTGTCTTTCGGCACCACTTTGACCACCTAACAAAGGCTTTTGATGCTTCGAGTTGGTTTTCCACGTGTCAATGAACGCATTGTCCTTTTAAAGCTCCTTGAAGTCTACGTCTCTGTAGTTGGCTAATGTCATTAGGCTACCACCTGTTGACTCGCTAGCCATACGTTCGATACCGTCCATATAACCACTATAACGTTCAACTTCTCAACTTTCAATTAAGTAAATCTTAGTATTAATCAGTCAGATAAATCGTCACTCATAAGAATCCATGGATTCGTTTCATCATCAAAGGCAATTCCTTGATTATCTGATAGCGATAAAGCTGTGATAAATCTCCACGTTCTTTCAACACTTCAATCTTCATGGTAACTTAGTCTTCAACAATGTGAGTCCTCTCTACAAGATCAACATAAGAAACATTCAATGTCTGACAAATACGGTCCAACAATTCTGTTGAAATAGCCTGTTCCATTTCATACCGACTAAGACTATTGCGTGAAATACCAAGTGTTAGCTAACTCAGGCTGTGTCAACTGTTTGGACTTTGTACAGCTTTAATATTTTCTCAATCATCATGTCTCCTTCTTTAATATTATTTAACATAAAAACGCACCAAATTTGGTGCGTAATGTTAACTAGTCCATATCCACCCATTTGCCATTGTCCATGATAAAGGGTTTGGCTAGACCCGGTCCGGTATAATCCTTGTACTTGGTTGTGAGATACTTGTAGCAATCTTTCTTACTAGCAAATTTTATAGCTTGGTAGGGCTCTTCGAAGGTCAATTTTTCAACAAATAAATAACCATCTGTCGTAGGGACTAAGACTCCGACGTGACCGACAAAAAGGGAATCTCCATCCAGATTATCGTGGACAACGACCGACAGCATGCGTGCCTTGTCATCAAAGGTGAACTGCTTGTAGTAATCCTCCATATGCTTGGCATGAACCTTGACATCTTGGGTGGCCTCAGTCTTGACCCTTGAAAAAAGAATCTCAAAATT
>JBKWCO010000115.1:0-5469 GCA_046975465.1 Streptococcus sp.
CTCCTATACTTGAACTTATTATAGCAACAATCATTTCTAAATTAAAGAGCCACAAAACTCAACTAGCTAGTCCAAAATATTTAAAATAAAAATTCGTAAATTAACCTACAAGAAATCATTAATGGAGGGTTTAGCCTACAAATGGATAAAAAAAGACCAGCCAGAGCTGATCTTATCTGAGAATTACAAGCGAGCGTTAAGTTCTGCTCCAAGTTCTTCAAATCCTGGTTTACCAAGAAGGGCGAACATGTTTTTCTTGTATGCTTCTACACCTGGTTGGTCGAATGGGTTGATAGCATTCAAGTAACCTGAAAGGGCGATAGCAATTTCAAAGAAGTAGATGATATAACCCAATGTAAAGGCATCTTGTTCAGGAAGAGTGATGAACATGTTTGGCACATCACCATCTGTGTGAGCAAGAAGAACACCGTCTGTTGCTTTTTTGTTAACAAAGTCAACATCTTTACCTTGGAGGTAACCAAGTCCATCAAGATCTTCTTCCAATTCAGGGATAATCACGTTCTTACGTGGTTTTTCCACACGAACAACTGTCTCAAAGAGGTTACGTGTACCTTCTTGGATAAATTGTCCAAGAGAGTGCAAGTCTGTTGAGAAGTTTGCTGATGTTGGGTAGATACCTCTTTGGTCTTTACCTTCAGATTCACCAGCCAATTGTTTCCACCATTCTGAGAAGTATTGAAGTGATGGTTCGTAGTTAGCCAAGATTTCAGTTGTGTAACCTTTACGGTAAAGGATGTTACGAACTGCAGCGTATTGGTAAGCTTCGTTTTCAGAGATTTTAGATGAAGAATACTCTTTACGTGCAGCGTTAGCACCTTCCATAAGGGCTTTGATATCAGCACCTGAAGCTGCGATTGGCAAGAGACCTACAGCTGTCAATACTGAGAAACGTCCACCGATGTCATCTGGAACAACGAAAGTTTCCCAACCGTTAGCATCTGCTTCAACTTTAACTGCACCTTTTTGGCGGTCAGTTGTTGCGTAGATACGTTTGTTTGCTTCTTCTTGACCGTATTTCTTAACAAGGAGTTCCTTGAAAACACGGAAAGCGATAGCTGGTTCAGTTGTTGTACCTGATTTAGAGATAACGTTAACTGAGAAGTCTTTATCTTCAACATACTCAAGCAAGTCTGCAAGATAAGTTGATGAAATTGAGTTACCAGCGTAAACGATTTGTGGGGCTTTGCGTTCTTCTTTTGTTTGAAGGTTAGCAAAGTGATGATTCAAGAAGTCAATGGCTGCTTTGGCACCAAGGTAAGAACCACCGATACCGATAACAACCAAAACATCGCTTTCTTCTTTGATTTTTTCAGCAGCTTTCAAGATACGATCAAATTCTTCACGATCGTAGTTTTCTGGAAGGTCACGCCATCCAAGGAAGTCTGCCCCTGGGCCAGTTCCTTTGCGAATCATTTCGTCTGCTACTGTTACTTGTGCTTGAAGGTTGTCCACTTCGTGTGGTGCTACAAATTTATCCAAAACTTTTGAATAATCAAATGTAATATGAGCCATTAGTCTCTCCTTATAAAAATTCAATTATAGTTTCTAGTTTACTCTTTTATTTGTCTTTTGACAATGTTTTTTACCCTTATTAGGTCATAATAGGATACAGTTTCTACTTAAATGTTAATCTGCTTCAAGACCGTAATGGTCACTTACCAAAGGTTGATTATGGCCGTCAAAAATCACACTAAGGCGCTCTACTGTCCAATCTTGGCTAGCAAAGACATAATCGATACGTAAAGGCTCTTCATTGCCCTTCCAGCCATCGATACCTGGTCCAACTGTATAGCTACCAGTTGTTTCTTTAGCTACTTCAAAACTATCTTGAAGATTGAGCGAGCTAGCCAAGATGGCTTGATGCCCTTCGCGACCTGCTGGGTTATTAAAGTCACCTGCTAGGATGAGCGGTTTCCCAATAGCTTTGAAACGTTCCTCAATACGTGCCCACTCTTCTTGGAAACCTTTGTCCCACCATGAAAGGTGAACACTAGCAACAGCAACTTCTCGGCCATCTACAGTAGTTTCAGCAACTGCTACACGGCGTGTATGGTAGTCAGTTGGATCATCAACATCTGAAACCAAGATTTCGCTAGCTGTCAATGGCTGACGTGACAAGACGGCAACCCCCTCATTAAGGTGATCATAACCAATGTGATTATAGGCCCAAGTCCAATGGTATTGAAGACCTTCTTCAGCCAACTTTTCCACAAGAAGACGGACAAAGTGATCTTGGTGGATAGGTGTTGCTGATGGAAGTGCATGATAGTAAGCATCCGTGTCAACAACAGAAGTCTCTATTTCTTGGTTAACTTCCTGGAAGCAAATAATATCATACTTAGCCTTTAGGATCTGCTCCTTTAAGGTTTGGAATTTCCTTCTGCATCTTCTTCCATCCAACTGTGGGTATTTAGAGTTAGAAATTTCATACGTTTATCCTTTTCTCTGTCTTACATATACTGACAAGGAGGTCTCTTACAAACAAAACAGCCCAGGGCTGTCTGTTTGATTATGATGTAGCCAATTAAAGTTCTACTTTTGCAACTGGAGCTTTAGCTGCCAATTTACCTGTATGTTCTACTTTAACTGATTTAATAGCATCTGGATTTGTAAAGACAACAACTGTAGATGTTTCACGACCTGCTTCACGGATAGCATCAAGGTTTGCTTCAACCAAGAGATCACCTGCAGCAACTGTTTGACCTTCAGTAACTTTAACGTCGAATGGTTTACCTTCAAGGCTAACAGTGTCAAGTCCGATGTGAACCAAAACTTCAAGACCATTATCTGTTACCAAACCAAGAGCGTGTTTAGTTGGGAAGATGCTTGTCACTTTACCAGCTACTGGTGAAACGATTTTACCGTTTTCTGGTTCTACAGCGAAGCCGTCACCCATCATTTTTTGTGAGAATACTGGGTCTTTAACAGCTTCGATGTTGATAACTTGACCATCAGCAACTGAATGTACTTCATCAGTCACACCTTTGAAGGTAGCTTCTGCTTTTTGAACAGCAGTCATTTGGCTTGGAAGTGTTTCTGGAATCACTTCACCTGAATCAAGTACGTCTTGGATATCAGATTTCAAGACGTCAGCTTTAGGACCGTAGATAGCTTGAACACCTTGTCCTTTCATGACAAGACCCATAGCCCCTTCGGCTTTCCATTGAGCTTCAGTTCCAACTTTTTCAGCGTCTTTGACAGTAACACGGAGACGTGTCATACATGCGTCAACGTCCACGATGTTAGCACGTCCACCAAGAAGATTGATAATATTGATAACTTGTGAACTTGCTGAGCTTGTTCCAGCACCTGCTGAGCCAGCAGATTCTGCAGGAGCATCATCGTTTTGTTCATAGTTACCGTTACGTCCTGGTGTTGCGTAATCAAATTTCTTAATCATGAAGTTAGCGATGAAGAACATGATAACACCAAAGAGTACAGTTACCCAAATAAAGTTTACGATATCCATCGCCAAACCTGCGTTAATAGCGAGTGGTGTACGTGTCAAGAATTCGATAGAACCGAATGAGTGAACACGGAGGTGAACGATGTCAGCCATTGCAAAGGCAGCACCTTGTACAAATGCGTAAATGATGTAAAGTGGAGTAGCCACAAACATGAACATGTATTCGATTGGTTCAGTTACCCCTGTCAAGAATGTTGCAAGCGCAGTGGCAGTCAACATACCTTTGTATTGATGTTTCTTGTCTTCGTCAACGTTACGATAGATAGCTACGACCATACCCATCAAAATACCAAATGAACCAATCATTTGACCAACTTTGAAACGAGCTGGTGTGTAGGCTTCAAGAAGGTGTTTGTATTGATCTGGGTGAGCACCTTTAAGATTAGCAAGGTCAGTAACCCATGCGAGCCAGAGTGGGTCTTGACCCAAAACTTTAGTACCTTTTGCAGCACCAGTCAAGACTTCATAAGTACCACCCAATTGAGTGTAGTTAATTGGGATAGTTAGCATGTGGTGAAGACCAAATGGCAAGAGAAGACGTTCCAATGTACCGAACAAGAACGGTGCCAAAATTGGAGCAGTTTCTTTTGAGTTGGCAATCCACATACCGAAGCCGTTGATTCCAGATTGGATAATTGGCCATACAATAGCAAGAACGATAGCTGCAATAGCTGAACGAAGAATAACTACGAATGGTACGAAACGTTTACCATTGAAGAATGACAAAGCTTCTGGCAATTTACGGAAGTTATAGTATTTATTGAAGGCAGTAGCTCCGATGAAACCAGAGATGATACCTACGAACACACCCATGTTAAGGGCTGGAGCTTCCATAACACTGATGAAGTAATCAGATACCTTGATTGATTGACCAAAAATGGTGTGGACTGTAGCAGCTTTATCAGCAAGAATATCCGAAGTAACACCAAAGATTGAACCAGTCATACGGTTAATCAAGATAAATGCAAAACCTGCTGCAAAAGTACCTCCTGCACGTTCCTTAGCCCAACTACCACCAATGGCAAGGGCAAACAAGATGTGAAGGTTACCGATAACCCCCAACCAATCTGCTCAAGAAATCCACCTGTAATAACGAGTGGTGCCACGTTTGGATTAATCATGGCAATCGTTTTACCGATAGAGATCATAAGACCTGCTGCTGGCATAACCGCGATAACAACCATGGGGCTTTACGAATTTCTGCCAGAACTCAAAGCCAAATTTTTCTTTTAGCTTATTCATTTCATTTCCTCCTACTTTTGATGCAAACGTTTGCATTGCTTATGTAATTATTATAGCACCTTTTGATGATTTGTAAAGCGTTTTCTTAAACTTTTTTGATTTTTTTTACAAAGAGAAGCCCCCTAGCAAAAACTGGGGGACTCAGGCATTTATTAAGCCATCAGAACCATGAGAATTGGGATAACAATCATGGTCGCGAGGGTAGTCTCAGTCACCATAACAGCAGCGTAATCACTATCAGCTCCATAGAGTTTAGCAACTACTGGAGCATTGGTCATGACAGGCATGGCAGACTGGATGATAAAAACTTGTTTCATCAAAGTTGGAGGGCGACCAATAAACGATGGTAGCCATCAAAAGTGGAGCTACCACAAAGCGTCCCAGCAAAATCAGTAACTGATCCTTTTTAAGAACCAACTGCTTGACACCTGCATTGGATACTGACAAACCGATGAAAATCATAGATAAAGGAGTCGTCAAACTACCCAAATACTTCAAGTCACTGGCTAAAAAAGTTGGTAATTTAATATGAAGGATAACAATAATAAGACCTAACATGAAGCCCATTAGAGGGGGTGAGAAGATCTTTTTCAGACTTGTTTTTAAATCAAATTCTGCCTCTCCCTCTCCATCTCGCTGAATAAGGTAAGTTCCCAAGGTCCAGAAAAAGGTCGTATTGCACATATAATAGATAAGAACATAGGGAATACTAGCATCGCCAAAGAGGGCTTGATTGATAG
>JBKWCO010000116.1:0-5469 GCA_046975465.1 Streptococcus sp.
CAGACGTCTTGCCAAGTGCTCTAAGGTTTCTAGTTTAGGTTGAGACTTCCCTGTCTCTATACGTGTCAATTGTCGTACTGATAAAACCTCATCCCCTTCACAAAATTTTTCTTTAGTGAGTCCTTGTGCTAATCTCAACTCTCTTAACCGATGACCAAAGTCTTGTCCAAACATCGCTAGCTCCCTATTACTTGAAACTATTATAATTTTTATGATTTGTAATAGTATACCACCCAATATTCACTATTTCAATTGTGAAATGAAAATACTTTTAACTTTCAATGCTACTTACAAAGAAAAAAGATAGGATTTTCATCCTACCTTTTCAAGTTTCTTTTATTGTATCACATCTTAAAGCTGTTCTGCTACTGCCGAAAGAAGATCTTGGATACCATTGGCATCGCTACCACCGGCCATGGCCATATCTGGTTTACCACCACCACGACCTGACACGATTGGTGCGAGAACCTTGATAACATTACCTGCGTGAACATCCTTAGACTTGCTTGCTACAAGGACATTAACTTTTTCGCCAATGTGAGCTGCAAGGACAAGAACGTCAGAGTAGTCTGCTTGTTTCCATTGATCAGCAAATGTACGAAGGGCACCTGCGTCAGAAACTTCCACTTGGCTAGCGATGTAACGAACACCGTTAGCTTCTTTAACGTCTTTGAAGACATCACCAGCTGCTGCAGCTGCTGCTTTTTCTTTAAGAGTAGCATTTTCTTTTTGAAGGGCATGCAACTGCTCTTGAAGGCTAGCAACCTTGTTAGGTACTTCTTTCAATTGTGGTGCCTTAAGTGTTGCTGCGATTGCTTTAAGGGCATCTTCTTCTTCACGGTAAGCAAGGTAAGCTTCACGTGATGTCACTGCCAAGATACGACGTGTTCCTGAACCGATACCTTCTTCTTTGACAATCTTGAACATACCGATTTCGGCAGTGTTGGCAACGTGCGTACCACCACAAAGCTCAACAGAGTAATCACCGATTGAAACGACACGAACATTCTTACCATATTTTTCACCAAAGAGGGCCATAGCTCCCATTGACTTAGCAGTGTCAATATCTGTTTCAATAGTTGTTACTGGAGTTGCTTTCCAGATTTCTTCATTGACTTGTTCTTCGATAGCACGCAATTCTTCTGGAGTTACAGCCTCAAAGTGAGTGAAGTCGAAACGCAAGAATTCTTGTTCATTAAGAGAACCCGCTTGGACAGCATGATCACCAACAATATTATGAAGGGCAGCATGCAAGAGGTGAGTCGCTGTGTGGTTCTTCATAACACGGTGACGACGTGTGTGGTCAATTTCAAGTTTGTAGTTAGCACCTACAACAAGTTCACCTTCAACCTCAACAGTGTGAAGCGCTTGTCCATTTGGTGCACGTTGAACGTCAACAACACGCGCAACGACTGTACCAGCTGCATCTGAGATTGTACCGTGGCTACTTGTCCACCCATTTCAGCGTAGAATGGTGTTTGTTCAAAGACAAGGAGTGCTTGACCAGAATTTACACTATCATGACGAGCATCGTCAGCAACGATTACGCTCAAACGGCTTTCTGCAGTCTCTGCTTCATACAAGAACTCAGATGGTTCAGTGATGTTTGCGAGGGTTTCATTTTGCATACCCATAGAACCACCTTTAACTACGCTAGCACGCGCACGTTCTTGTTGTTCTTTCATGGCTGCTTTAAAACCTTCATGGTCAATCTTGAAGCCTTCATCTTCAGCCAACTCTTCTGTCAATTCCACTGGGAATCCGTAAGTATCATAAAGTTTGAAGATGTCTTTACCTTCAAGCGTATCTTTACCAGATTTCTTAAGGTTAGCAAGAAGCTCGTCAAGCATGCTTGAACCTGCATCGATAGTACGTGCAAAGGTTTCTTCTTCACGTTTAACGATTTTTTCGATAAAGTCTTTCTTCTCAAGAACTTCTGGGTAATAGCTTTCCATGATTTGACCAACAGTTGGAACAAGTTTGTACAAGAAAGCATCAGAAATGCCGAGACGACGGCCGTGCATTACGGCACGACGGAGAAGACGACGAAGGACATAACCACGACCTTCATTACCTGGAAGGGCACCATCACCAATGGCAAATGCCAATGAACGGATGTGGTCAGCGATGACCTTGAAGCTCATTGTGTCACCATCTGGATCATAAGTTTTACCAGACATTTTTTCGATTTCACGAATGATAGGCATGAAGAGGTCAGTTTCAAAGTTTGTTTTAGCCCCTTGCATTACGGCTACAAGACGTTCAAGACCTGCGCCCGTATCAATGTTTTTATTAGGAAGTTCCTTGTATTCTGAACGTGGGACAGCTGGGTCTGCGTTAAATTGTGACAAAACGATGTTCCAAATTTCAATGTAACGGTCGTTTTCAATATCTTCTTCAAGCAAACGGATACCAATATTATCAGGGTCAAAGTCTTCTCCACGGTCAAAGAAGATTTCAGTATCTGGTCCTGAAGGTCCAGCACCGATTTCCCAGAAGTTATCCTCAATTGGAATCAAGTGACTTGGTTCAACACCACAAGCAATCCAACGGTTGTATGAATCTTTATCATCTGGGTAGTAAGTCATGTAAAGTTTGTCTTTTGGAAAATCAAACCACTCTGGGCTTGTCAAAAGCTCATAACCCCATGTGATGGCTTCATCGCGGAAGTAGTCACCAACTGAGAAGTTACCAAGCATTTCAAACATCGTGTGGTGACGAGCTGTCTTACCAACGTTTTCAATATCGTTGGTACGAATAGCTTTTGTGAGTTGGTGATACGTGGATTTTCAGGAATCACTGAGCCATCAAAATATTTCTTCAAAGTGGCAACCCCTGAGTTAATCCAAAGAAGGGTTGGGTCGTTAACTGGAATCAAGTTAGCTGATGGTTCAACAGCGTGACCTTTTGATTTCCAGAAATCAAGCCACATTTGACGAATTTGTGCTGAAGTAAGTTGTTTCATTGTTTCTCCTTAATTAATTGTTTTTTATTTTGAGCTATTCTCGAGCATTTCCACATAGTCAATAGCAACACACAGGGAAATGGCTAAATCGGCGTAAGTATTTTCATAAACAGTAACAGTATAGGTCGATGTCAGATGGAAGAGCTCCTTTTGAATCCTAGCAACTACCTGATTTTGACTATTAAGCAGTTGAAAATCCAAGTCCCAAATATTACCTTCTATTCGCAAGCCAAGATTATCGACATCATACTTATCACGAAGAAAACTTAATTTTTTTCGAATGTAAAAACTCGAACCATCCCTGTAAATCCACCGTAAATTTGGGTAAGAGACTAATAGGCTCCTTGGTGATATGACTGATCTCACGACCATCCTCGCCAAAAATCGTAAAGGTCTTTGGAACCTTAAAAAGGATCCTTCGACCTGGTAGGCAACTCTACCTTGATCATCCTTGATATCAAAGCGTTCACCACCCAATCGAAACTTCTGTTTGACAAAATAGGTTTTCATAAGCTACCTCCAATAATGTCATACATACATTCATTCAAAAAATACTAAAAGAATAAAAGACAAGACCATTAAACGAAGGGCGACGTGAACCGCGGTACCACCTTCATTCAATGAACTTGTCATTCTTATTTGTCTTTAATTGTGAACTTTGAGTAGCAAGTAACCAGATTCGTCCATGGCTCGCAGCGACCGCCATTTTTCTGTATCAGAAGCGATGATTACCAATCTCAAAGGGAAGGCTAAAAATGTCATGATATTAGAACTTTCAGCCACTCTCCATTTTAACGTGTTTTAGGTCTTAGGTCAAGCTGATAATAGCATTATCAACTCTATCATGTGATTTATTTGCTAGAGCTTGATGATGAACTTGATGAAGCTCCAGAACCAGTCACATACTGGTCAAGAATTGCGCTAAAGGCCTTGTCTACAACTTTAACATTATATTTCTTAAGGACCTTAGCAATCACTGAGTTAGTGAAGTTAGTATCAGATTTCTTACCATTGATGATAACCTTAGTCAAATCATCCTTATAGTTTTTCCAATCTGCATTTTTCTCAGATTTTGAAACAGTTTTGACGATGTAGTAAGTAGCTGCACCTGTTGAACTGTTTGAAACTGTGACTACATCAGAAACAGCATTAGCATCTTGTTTGAAAGCTGCTGTCAAAACATCTGCTGGGAAGTCTTGTGAAGCAGAGTTAACTGTCTTAGAAGTCACTTCCAAGCTGTTATCTTTAGCTACTTGTGAGAAGTCTGCTCCTTCTGCCTTAGCTTCAGAGTCTACTTTATCTGCCACTGCTTTATCAGTGTTGAAACCACTTGCACCTCTGTATTTGGTGTGTAGTTATCATAGGCAGCCTTGTAATTTGCTTCCGTCAAATCTTTTTGAGCGGCTTGGTTAACAGCGTACTCAACCAATTTTTGTGTACGGATTTGAGTACGGTATGACTCTTCTGTTTGACCATAGGCTGCAAGTACTTGTGAGAATTGATCTCCGTATTGTTCTGAAGCTTGCTTATAAGCTTTGTCAACGTCTTCTTTGCTGACCTTGCTACCATATTCTTTTTCAAGAGCCTTTTGCAAAGTTGCACTCAAAACACTTTGTTGTGTTTGGCTGCTACCTTTAAGTGAATCAAAACATCACCAACAGTAACAGTATCACCTTTCATAGATACCAAAGTTGTTTCTTCAGTTGTTTTGTTACCTAGAGAAACATACATAGCACCTGCACCAACGAGAGCTGAAACAGCTACAAGGGCAAGACCTCCAAGGAAGCGACCACCTGAGCTTGGTTTACCAGCATCACGTGTCTTTTTAGTTTTAGCACGCTTAGCTTTTTCTTTCGCTTTTTCACTGGCGAGGGCGATGCTTTCCTCTTCTTCTTTTTGGCGATCAAGATGCTCTTGTTCTGCGTCTTTGTCTGCTACAACCTCTTCAACAGTTTCTTCTGTTGACTCAAGGTTTTCATTTTCTTTAGCCATTCTATTTACTCCTTAAATTGTCAATATCCCTGTTATTATACCACACTTACTTAAATAATGCTTAATCTGGTAAGATAATATTTTCAGAATTTTTCCGAAGCATAAGAAGTCCGTCACTCATAGGGACCAAACTAGCAGTCAATCCAGGGTTATCTAAGGTCGCATCAAAAAGACGATGCAAGCCACGATAAATCGTACGCTGACCACGACGAACCTCCATGATGTCTTTGGCAATGTCCCCACCTTGGAAGATATCATCAAAGACGATGACACCACCTACCTTGAGACGTTTTAGGATTTCAGGCAGAAAGACGATATATTTAGACTTGGCTGAGTCCATAAAGACAAAATCATAGTCAGTGTCCAAATCTTGCAAAACTTCTGCTGCATCTCCTTCGACCAAGGTAATTTGTTTGCGACTGTCATACTTGGCTAGATTTTCCTTGGCAAAGCTAATCATTTCTTCATTACGATCAACCGTCGTAATCTGAGCATCTGGTGCATACTCATCC
>JBKWCO010000117.1:0-5446 GCA_046975465.1 Streptococcus sp.
ATCACCAACTTGGACCAACCACTTTTGAATGAGTCCTTCAGTCATGGTTAGGCCGAGCTTGGGCATTAAAATTTCTGTTGCCATAAGCGCCCTCCTATCCTTTCAAGTCCTGAATCAATTCATCAGCTACTTTCAAAACCTTATCCGCATCAGGGATATAGGCTTGTTCTAAGTTTGTCGCAAATGGAACAGGAGTATTTGGAGCACAAACACATTTCACTGGTCCATCAAGATAATCAAAAGCTTTATCTGAAACTACAGATGCAATGTCAGTTGCAGTATTGTTATGTGGATTTGCCTCATCCACAATAATTAAACGACCAGTTTTCTTCACGGAATTTAACACTGTTTCTTCATCCCATGGAGCAACTGTACGAAGATCAATCACTTCTACAGAAATGTTGTCTTTTGCCAAGCGGTCGGCGACCTCATAGGCTACGTACAATCTTACCAATTGTCACAATTGTTAAATCCTTACCTTTCTACGAACGGCAGCCTTACCAATTGGTACAGTATAGTATTCTTCTGGCACTTCCCCTTTAAGCCATAGAGGGTTTTGTCCTCAGAAAAAATAACAACATTATCATCCTCTATTGATGCTAGGAGTAATCCTTTGGCATCATAAGGAGTAGCAGGAACGACCACCTTAATACCAGGGATCGATCCAAATAAACCGTAATAGGATCCAGAGTGTTGCGCAGCCTGAAGCACCTGCCCCGTGCATAGTACGAACAACCATCGGAACTTAGCTTACCGCCAAACATGTAACGCATCTTAGATGCCTGTCCTAATAGGGCATCAAAACAGAATCCAATAAAATCATTAAACATCAACTCTGGTACAGGTCTTAGTCCCGTAAGCGCCATCCCCACCGAAGCTGATAAATAGCCGTGCTCAGAAATCGGAGTATCAATAACACGTTCCCTGCCATATTTCGGCATCAGTCCTCGTGTAATCCCATGACACCGCCCCAGGCATCCTCGTTATTATTTTCTAAGTGTTCAACATTAACACCACCTGAGATATCCTCTCCTAGAGAACAACTCGCTCGTCTCTTTCCACAGGCTTGATCGGACCCTTCATTGATGGCTTTCATAAATAATGTTTCTCTAGTCATTATGAATCCTCCTCAATCAGTCTGCAAATACGTCTTCGTAGAGAGCTTCTTCTTTTGAATTGGGCTCTCTTGAGCAAAGTGGATTGCATCTTCAACATCTTTTTGATTGGGCAACAATCTCATCCAATTCATCTTGGCTAAGGATACCCTTTTCAGTTACCAGATCACGAAATACTTCCAAGGCATCCACATCTGCCCATTCTTTTCAATTCCATCTGGTGCTTTGTATTTTTGCTCATCTCCTTCGAAATGGCCATGGTTACGATAAGTAATAGCTTCAATTAACGTTGGACCATCTCCACGACGCGCACGTTCAATGGCCCTTTAGCCACTTGATAAACAGCAAATAAGTCCTTACCATTAACGCGAACTCCAGGCATATTGTAAGCTTGTGCACGTTCAGCAATTGTTGGAGAACCTGATGAATACCATTGTGGTGTTGATTCTGCAAAAAGGTTGTTTTCATTTACAAATACCACAGGTAGATTCCAAATAGAGGCCATGTTTAAGCACTCATGAAAATTACCTTCATTGGCAGCACCATCACCAAAGAAACATACAGCAACATCATCAGTCTTTAGATATTTGTTGCGCATAGCAGCACCCGTCGCAAGACCAAAGCCTCCGCCTACCATA
This sequence comes from Streptococcus sp., assembly GCA_046975465.1. Taxonomy (GTDB): domain Bacteria; phylum Bacillota; class Bacilli; order Lactobacillales; family Streptococcaceae; genus Streptococcus. The sequence goes on from JBKWCO010000117.1 coordinate 1,754, forward strand.
CCATTAGCACCAAGGATTCCTTTATCCAAGTCAGCGATATGCATAGAGCCACCCTTACCTTTACCAAGCCCAGTAGACTTACCAAAGATTTCAGCCATCATTTTTAAGGTCTCCACCTTTAGCCACACAGTGTCCATGTCCTCGATGTGCTAGTAATGTAGTCTTTATCAGTCAGGTTAGCACATACCCCAGTCGCAATAGCTTCCTCACCTGAGTAAAGGTGAACAAATCCTGAATTTGACCGATTGAAAAGAAATGTCGTGCATTTTCTTCAAAATTTCGAATATCCACATAGTCTTATACATGGATTTAGCCTCTTCTTTGAAACATTTTCCACCAAGATCATGGGCAGTTTGAACCTAACTTCTTCCTTGGTTAAGGTTTGTCCCTGATGTTTTTCTTTCATTAGGGCTTGTGGCAATTCTTGATAATGTGTCATATTGTTTCCTCCTTCTATGAGAGCTTTATAAAAACAAATATTATTGACAGATATATAGATTGAAAAATGGAGAATGGCTGTGCTAAACCTATCCATCGACCTTAGGACCTTAAAATCAGTCTTGCAACTTCCTGAACCAACTCAGAAATTGTTGGATGTGCAAAATTGTCTTATCAAGCTGATCATGTTCCTTCAGCATCTTTCAAGACAATCAAGGATTGTAGAATATCAGTTGCATGTGGACCAACGATAACGGCACCTAATAGTAGGTGATAGCGTTTTTCGGAGACAATTTTAACAAAACTTTTGCTGAATTAGACGCAATGGCTCGACCATTATAAACATAAGGAAGTTGACCAACTGATATATCATATCCTTGTTGTACAGCCTCCTCTTCTGACAAGCCAAAGGAAGCAATCTCTGGTGTTGTAAAGAGCGACCGTGGAACACTTGAATTATCAACCGGTTCCTCAGCCTGACGACAAATGGCTCGAACAGCTTTGATTCCCTCGCTACTAGCAACATGAGCTAACATATATCCAGGAATCAAATCCCCAATCGCATAAACACCTGTTTGAGATGACTCGTAATAACTATCTACCTTAATAAAGCCGTTTTCTGTCAGCTCCAAGCCCATCATTTGGGCTAACTCAATATTTGGCTTACGCCCTGTTGCTACAAGTAAGTTATCATAAGAGTAGGACTTCCCATCTGCTAAAATTACAGCATTTTCTTTAACCCTATCTATGCTAACTCCCTCCAGAATGGTAATTCCAAGTTGTTCCATCTTTTCTCTAATAATGGAACGTGCTTCGTCATCTTCAGTTGCTAAAATTGTTGGTGCAACCTCTATCACTGTCACATCCACACCAAGTGGAGCCATGGCAAAAGCTAACTCAACGGAAATAATACCTCCACCAATGATAACCAAACGTTGAGGAAGTTCCTTTAAGTTGAAAAAGCTATCTGTTGTCAAATAGTTAACATCGTTAATACCAGGAATAGGAGGAATAAATGGATGACTCCCCGTCGCCAAAATAACAGACTTACCTGAGACTCTTTCACCATTAACTTGGAAGGTTTTATCAGAAATATAAGCTGCCTCACCTTCAATATAGGTGATCCCTAATTGTTTAAAACTGATTGAATACCAGACTGTAGTGTTGCTACGACTTGATCTTTGCGAGCAACAAGTTTTTGAAAATCAAGATTATCATTTAAAAACTGTCACTCCATACTGAGAGCTTCTTTAGCAGCTAATAGCCAATGGGCATGTTCAAGATAGGCTTTGGATGGGATACAGCCAACGTTCAAACAGGTGCCACCTATGGAGTTTTTCTCAATGACAGTTACCTTTACCTAAACGGGCGCTTCTTCAGCAGCAACATAACCACCAGGACCTGCCCCTATAATGAGAATATCACATTGACTCAAAACAATACTCCTTTCTAGAATGAAAATCGGCTGTTAGCCGAACCACTTCAAGTAGGACAAAAACTCGGAGATGTTTTTGAAAGCGTTTTCTATACTTTGATTATAAAACTAATACTTATGAAAATCAAGTAATTCACTGAAAATGTGATGTTTTGGTAGTGAAAATATTCACAAGTAATGCAAGCGTTTACCATTCCCTATTCGGGATGACGTCAGCACTTATACTTTGCTGATTTTTATAGACACTAGATAAATACAAATCTCCCTGATCATTAAATAATTTTTCAAATGTTATAAAAACACTCTAGCGTCTATAGCTTGGATAAAACTATAGAAATTAGAGTGCTTTACTATTAGAAAGAATATGTATATGGAGTTAAAAAGGAATTTGAATTAATCTAAAGAAAGTTGATTTTTCAACTGAATAATATTATAAGAATATCGATTTGTAGTTATTTGAAAGTAATCTTATAAGTGAGTAATTAGGAGTAGAATATGACAACTCTATTTTTTGTAGAGTAGCTTTTGTAGCTTTTATGTGAAAAATCAATTGACTATTTAATTATTTATCGTCCTTTTTAATCATATTTTTCACACCTTCGATAGCTCCTTCAACAGCATCTTTGGCATCTTCGGCAACTTCTTTCACTTTTGAGACTGCTTTTTCCGCAGACCTTCTTTTTCTGTTTTTTATCACCAGTTAATTTTCCGACACCTTCTTTAAATGCGCCTTTAGCTTGGTTGAGTTTTTCTTCTACTGACATAATATTATCCTCCTTTGACATAAAGATTTTTAAATATGAACGCTCTTAAACAATACATTCAAATTTTTGAGTATAAAAAGATAAGTTAAATTATAGCTTTTGTGTTGAAGTCGAGTCATAAACAGCTTGAACACCCTCACTAACGTTATCTTTATTTGCTGATAAACCATTAGCTAGTCCATGTTTACCACTTTTTAATTTATCGGCACTAAGTTTGCTAGTTGATTGGAGTCTTCCTGTCGAAATATTGAAAATTATTCTTTTTTCCCTAAGAAAAATGATACTACTGCAACAACAATAACTGCCCCTAAAATTGACGGAACTAAGGCCATTCCAGCTAGTCTAGGTCCCCAAGAACCGAAGAGTGACTGTCCAACAGATGAACCAATTAAACCTGCAAAGATATTGGCAATTATTCCCATGGAACCTCCCTTTTTAGTGATTCCACCAGCAATAAAACCTATAAAGCCTCCGACAATAATAGCCCAAAGCATAATGTCTCCTCCTTTCTAAATAGAGGAAAGTTAGATTGTTTGGAAAATCAAACCATCTAAAGAGTTACATTTTAGCTAAAACATTTTTTATATTAATCTTAACAATCATAAGATTAATGTTAGTATATACCTGTTAATAACAGTATAAGTTAATCAAATTGATAAGTCAATGAAAATGTTTGCGCTTACACAAAAATAGACATGAAAACCATCATTGGCCTTTGCAATCGGTTGCATAGTTTTACAATTTCGCTTATCTCATTTTTTTATTAAAAATCTACACATACTTCTACTATTATTAGGACTTCCTCTAAATGGATTGATTTATGAATAAAAAGTTTGATTAAACTGCTACATTCATATGATTGATTGATTAGCATTTTAGCCACAAAAGAAAATAGCCCTAAGATGTTCGAGTGACGAAAGTAAAAATAAAATGTATAATTGAGACATGTAAACCCTTACACATTTTTCTTTAAATAGTAAGTATCTAACAAAATAGTATAAATAATACACCAAACACTGCATCACTTTCAGTAGGAGTTTAAAATTAATATGGAGT
>JBKWCO010000118.1:0-5378 GCA_046975465.1 Streptococcus sp.
AAATTAAACCTTGCTGCATCTGTTGCAATTGCGCTAAATAGATAGCTTTTTGAGCATCTGACAATTCACTTTGGTGAGTGATTTCAATCAAATCTGGTAAATCAGGAAGGACCTCTTCTTTTTTACGTCTTAGAATAAAAGGAGAAATATACCTAGCCACTTCCTTAGGTGTTAACTTAAGGAAAGTTTTTTTAGCTGGTAAAAGTCCTGGTAGAATAATCTGGAAAATAGACCAAATCTCCAACAAATGATTTTCAATAGGCGTTCCAGATAGTGCTAAGCAATGTGGAACAGAAAAATCACGTAGATATTGGGCAATCTTTGTCTGTGTATTCTTCATGACCTGAGCCTCATCGAGAATGAGATAGTCATATTTGCCAGCCTTGTAAGCATCAAAATCCTGACGGAAGGAAGCGTAGCTTGTAATAATAATCTGATGATCCTCAGCAATGATGTCATCACGTTTTGGCTTGAGTCCATAAGAAACCGCTACATCTAACTGAGGGGCAAACTTTTTAAACTCATCCTGCCAATTGTAAATCAGGCTTGATGGTGACAAAACCAAAACTCGTTGTCCTTCTTCTAAATGTGCAGAGAGATAGGCAATAGTTTGCAAAGTTTTCCCCAACCCCATATCATCGGCCAAGATACCGCCAAAACCATAGTGATGCAACATCGATAGCCACTGAACACCTCTTTCCTGGTAGGGACGAAGGCCAGCTTCTACCTTATAGGTTGGCAAATCAAAGGTCTCTGGCTTACTCAAATGTTGCGTTAAGAGTTGGAAATCTTTTGAAAAACGAACAGAATCACTTTCTGAAAGAGCATCCATCAATTGATAGGCAGTTAATTGATTGAGTTCTAGGTGACCTTTTCCTGAGTAACGAGCTCTCAGAGTTTTGAGACTCTCACTAATACGATGCGTCGCTTCGTCAAAAACAATCAACTGACCACTACGATTGATAAAATAGGGCGAGCTTTCCATCAAGGCTGCTAAAGCATGATCCACATCTTCGTCGTCAAGACTTGAAAAATCAAAGGAAATATCTAATAAATTTCCCTGACGCTCTACCTGAACCTGTGGACTCTGCTCAACCCGTAAGTCACGTAACTCCTGTCCAATCAGAACCGTTCCTGCATTTTCAAAAGCTGGAATAGTGTTGGTGAAGAAATCATAGAGTTCCTGGCTGCTATTTAACAATTTGTTTAGATGACTGAAAATCAGGGATGAATCCATGCTTAGACATCAAACGAAAAACTGCCTGCTCATGACGATAGTTACTCGTAAATCCTAAATGACTCAACTCTTGTCGATTATGGACTAGGAAACCATCAAAATCAAAGGCTAATGTAAGTATAACCTCACTGTCACTTTTCAGGTCAAAGTGAAATCTCGGTGTAAAATCCTTGATATTAAAGGCTTTAGGAGCTTTAACTGGTCCCATAGTCCTAAAATCAAAAAGACTAGCAGCCAAGATGACTTGTTCATCGAGATTAAAGCTGACGTGCTTATTCAAATCGCTTCCGATTGGAAGAGAGCGTAAGCCAACCAAAAGTTTTTGTTGTTTTCTATTCAGACGATAAAAAACACCTTGATAAAAGAGAATACGATTATTAAAAAAGGCCTGACTATTCTTCTCAGCGACAGTCAATTCAATCATCTTAGGCTCGACACAAATATCAAACGAGAAGAGCTGAGCATCAGCAGTCAAATCCTCGACCAAAAGTTGGCGATATTCGGTTCCTTCCCATTCAAACCTAAAGCCATCCAAATCTTGCATCCGTCTCAAACCTTCCTCAAAAAAACCGTAGGGGAGACAAAGATGACGTGCATTATTCGGTAAAATAAAGTCTAAATTAGTCTTGGCTTCATCTGGAATCATCCGTCCTAGGAAGTCTAAAAATGCCTGTGAAGCCTGGTCAAATTGAATAAGTGATAGGGGTTCATAGTAGTTCTTACCTATCTGATAATAACCTTCAGCCTCTACAAGTTTGAGGAAGGCAGGAATATCACGAATGACATAAGAACGTTCATCTGGTAAGCGACGTAAACGTATACTCCACCAAATCTCTGAACCAAAGGTAGATTCCTCTCCCTCTACCATCAAGCTATATCTAACGGTATCATCTTCATTCAGGGAAAGGCCTTCTAAAAATAAACCACCAAAAGAGTGTCCTCGGTCTTGACCTTGAGAGGATTCTTGTTCCTCTTCCAGTTCTGCCAAGAGGCGCTGGCCTTCTTTATCATTTTTTAGATAATACTCAACCGCTGCCAAATGGGGACAATAGCCTTTTTGAGCGAAATAATCACAGTCACACGTGATTTCAGAATCATTGAGTGCATAAATTAAATGATGTTGGTCAACTGTTGTATCCAACTGAGTTTCTGAGACCTGATGAATGGTAATGAGATCCTTTTCAAAAAGTTCAATACCCTCATTACGGACTCTACCCGGCATCAATTTTGCCATAGTATTCACCCCTATCTTATCCCTCTATTATAGCACAAAATCCTTATAAACTAGGCCTTCACCAAGATAAAACAAAAAACACTCCCTAGGGAGTGTCGCAGATTATTATTAATAATCAAGTTTATCTGAGTGACCTGAACCATTACCAACATAGTAACCTGTCTTACAGTTAATACTGAAGAGGTAGGTTCCATCTGGAAGGTACAAGTTGTAGTAACCATTACCATTGATGATGTTGACTGGCTCAAGGATGAAGTTATCTCCTGAGAAGTAACCACGTGAGTGTGATTCATTGATGATCTTATCAAGAACACCATCAGCCCAAGTCCAAGCTGGGTTACTTGTATCTGCTACTACGTTTGCATTATAAGGCACACGTGAGTGGTCACGTTGAAGGATTGATGGGTTATAATTTGTGATTCCGCGTGTTACAACTGTTGAAGCTGCAGCTGAGCCACCAGTAGTTCCACTAGCTACACCTGTTGAAGCTGAGTTAGCTGAATCACTTTGAGCCCCAGAAGTATTTGACGCAGTGGCATCACCAGTATTAGAAGTAGATCCAGATGTGTTACCACCTGATGGTGCAGCAGGACTAGCGGTATTGTCGCTGGCAGAAGCTGTCGCCGCAGATGTTGCACTAGCAACCTTAGCTTTTTCTTCAAGCTGTGTTTTACCACCCTTGATTGCTTCTTGAATGGTACTATCAAGACTAGCGTTACCAGTGGTAGTCACACTTTCTGGAAGATTATTAAAGTTAGCATCTGATTTAACAGCGATAGAGGCATTATAGCTACCATCTACAAGAGCATCTGACTCAAACTGACTGTTAATCTTTTGTACAGCTTCAATTTGTTTCTTCAAGTTATCATATTTTTTCTTAGCTGCATCATAATACTTGGTTTTCTCCAATTTCTTGAGCAGTTTTTCCAAATCTGATAGCTTACCAAATTGATCATTAGCGAGTTTTGTTTGCTCGTCATCTGTGAAGAAATTCTTATACATTTCTTCGAAGGCCTTATTATCAGCAGCTGCCGTGTCCTTGCTTGATGATGACGTCACTGCTGAAGAAGCTGTGCTTGTTGTTTTTGCCGATTGGCTATGTGTTCCCTTATAAAGAGCATAGCTACCACCAATAATAGCTAAAGCAAGAACTGCTAGAGCACCGATAACAACACCTTTACGGCGGTAAACTGGAATGTCACCATCAAAGGCACTCTTATGCGATGGCGAAATAGATTCTGAAGAGATTCTGTCTTCTGCAGATGGGTGATTAACTGCCATAGACACTTTTGGTGTTGTCTTTTCTTCATCAGCTTTTACTCCAGTTACCCCTGCCACTGTTGATGCAATAGCCGCCAAATCGATAGTGTCTGAGATAGTAACATCATCCAACAAAGGGTTTGAAGCTTGTGGCTCAGTATCATCAATATTGGCGACAACAGGATTTTGTGGTTCTGGATCATCAATGTTAGCAATCAAAGGATTGTTATCATCAATATTATCTACAGTTGCTTCATAGACTGGTTGCTCAACTGAAGTAGCTGGCTCAGCGATAGCATCGCCAAGATCAAATTTTTCTGCTTCTGATGTGATAAAACGATCTGCGTTCAATGAAGTGATAACTTCAGAACTTTGACTTTCTGGTTCTGCAATAACCTCAGGTTCAACAGGGGCATTTGGCAACTGCTTGTCAATATGAGATTGAGTCTCATCAGCCTTGTTATCTGTAGCACCAAAACCAAATGTGACCGGTGTTACTTCTTCAGTAGCTGTTGTAGAGTTGATTGACTCATTAGCCATTGATTGACCAATCAAACCTGAATCCGCAAACTCCTGACGTTGCTTTTGAATAAAAGCATCCAAAGGTGATGTGTCGCCGTCAGCTTCAATTTTCTTTGAAAATTTTTGTGAGGCAACTTCTTCACGGTGTTGCTTGATATACTTATCCAAAATGCTATCTGTTTCTGTTACACCAGCATTAATCTCAGCTTCTTTGCGGACAGCCTCACCGACCGTCATTTCCTTGGCATCTTGGAAATCTAGCTCTTGGCTACCTTCATAGCCATTTTGTGTTTTATCTTCTGACACGTTTAATTTACCTTTCTAGCCTCAGAACGGCGAACACGCTCTCCAAAATATTGATATAAATCAACACGGAGGGTTCCGTTATAAAGCTTACGTTTTTTATCGGCTTTCATACCGTATTTGCTTTCAAATTGTTCATCGCTGGTCAAGATAAACTTGCTCCAAGTTTTAAGTGGCGCAAAAGTTTGACCCATTTCATTATACAAGATATCCACAGCCTTGTCATCCAACAAACGCTCACCATAAGGAGGGTTTGAAATAATGACACCATTGATTTTATCTGTTTTCAGGTCCTGTAAACGCATTTGTTTCAATTTAATAACATCTTCAAGACCTGCCTCACGAGCATTAGCTTTTGCAATCTCAACCATACGGCCATCAATATCACAACCCATAATGTCTAATTCAACATCATAGTTTGCCTTGCTATCTGCTTCATCACGTACCGACTGTACTAAATCTTTATCCACCCAATTCCATGCTTCAAAGGCAAAATCACGATTAAATCCTGGCGCAATGTTCATACCAATCATTGCAGCCTCAATACAGAAGGTCCCTGAACCACAAGTCGGGTCAATCAACGGTTTATCCGGATACCAGTTACTAAGTTCAAGGATAGCAGCCGCCATATTTTCCTTAATAGGTGCCCCACCTTTATCAGTACGATAGCCACGCTTAAAGAGACTAGCACCTGTGGTATCAATCAAAACCGTAGCCTTATCCTTTAAAATAGAAACTTCAACCTTAAATTCTGCTCCTGTTTCTTGAAGAGGCACTCCTTCTGGACGGTGGAAATACTTCTGCAATTTCTTAACGACAGCT
>JBKWCO010000119.1:0-5309 GCA_046975465.1 Streptococcus sp.
CTATTGTGGATAAAGGTGTTGAAATTGCTGAAGGTGTTACGATTCGAGGTACAGAAAACAACCCAGTTGTCATCAAAAAAGGTAGCGTTGTAACAGAGGATATTGTACGATGAAAATTTTATTTGTAGCGGCTGAAGGTGCACCTTTCGCTAAGACTGGCGGTTTGGGTGACGTTATCGGTGCTCTTCCTAAATCTCTAGTCAAAAATGGTCACGAAGTTGCCGTAATTCTCCCATATTATGATGTGGTTTCGGCTAAATTTGGCGATCAGGTTGAAGACCTTGGCTTCTTCTATACAAATGTTGGTTGGCGTCGTCAATATGTCGGCATCAAGAAAACCACCCATGAAGGTGTTGACTTCTACTTTGTAGATAACGAACAATACTTCAATCGTGGAACAGTTTATGGTGAATGGGATGACGGCGAGCGTTTTGGTTTATTTCCAATTGGCAGCCTTGGAGTTAATGGAAAAATTGACTTCATTCCAGATGTTCTTCATGTGCATGATTACCACACAGCCATGATTCCTTTCTTCTAAGGAAAAATACCACTGGATTAAAGCCTATAAAAATATCAGGACAGTTCTTACCATTCATAATATTGAATTCCAAGGTCAATTTGATAGTGGTATGTTGGGGATCTTTTCTGGTGTGGCTATGAACGTTATGAAGATGGAACACTTCGTTGGAACAACTGTCTCAACTGGATGAAAGCAGCTGTTCTTTACGCAGACCGTGTCACAACAGTTTCACCATCATATGCTGGTGAAATCCAAACACCTGAATTTGGTAAAGGCCTTGATCAAATCATGCGCATGGAATCTGGTAAGTTATCTGGTATTGTTAATGGTATCGATACGGACCTCCTTGATCCAGAAACAGATACTCACATTCCTTATCATTTCTCAGTGGATGATTTGTCAGGTAAAGCCAAAGACAAGGCAGCGCTTCAAGAGCGTGTTGGTCTTCCAGTTCGAGAAGACGTTCCATTGATTGGTATTGTGTCACGTTTGACAGACCAAAAAGGTTTCGATTTGGTGGTTAACGAACTTCACAATATCTTGCAACATGATGTTCAGGTTGTTCTTTTGGGTACTGGTTATAGCGACTATGAGAATTCTTTCTCTTGGTTTGGTCATGCTTATCCAGAAAAAATGTCTGCCAACATTACTTTCAACCTAGAGTTGGCTCAACAAATTTATGCTGGTTGTGACATTTTCCTTATGCCTTCAGCCTTTGAACCATGTGGCCTCTCTCAAATGATGTCTATGCGCTATGGTACCTTGCCAGTGGTTAGTGAGGTTGGTGGTCTTCGTGACACCGTTGAACCTTACAACCCTGTAACAGGCTCAGGTACAGGATTCTCATTTGGTAACTTCTCAGGTTACTGGATGGTTCAAACCCTTGAAAAAGCTCTCGATGTTTACGAAAACAATGCTGATGCTTGGAAGCAACTCCAGCACAATGCGATGACACGTGACTTCTCATGGGATACAGCAAGTTTGGCATATGTTGATTTGTACAAACAATTAGTATAATTCCAAAGATAACTTTTCTCGAAAGGGAAAAGTTATCTTCGTGTCATGAGAAAGATTACTCACATTTTAACCATGACAGGGAATGTCTTGTAAAGGCGATGAAGTTCTAGAGCTTCTTCACAAAGTTCATTTTTGACCTACAAGGATTTGCTCTGTTGTGGTATAATCTACATAACTAGTCTGTAGTCTGCTTGAACATACTAGAATACGAAGAGATATTTTCCTAAAAATAAGTGATGACATTCTCCTCATATTACTTTGTGATTGGGATGATAGGTCTTATCTAATAACGCCTTTAAAAGGGGCAATGTGATCTTAGTCCTCTCTGCCGTCTATGATTGGTGTTTTATCAGAAAAAGATTTCCCTTTCGTCTGTGCCATTAATTATGGTAACTCTCGAAATAGGATGTCCTATTTAGGGGATGTCTTGTGATTTACTGCTTTAAATTGCATTTGAAGATAAGGAAGTAGTAAGAAAGGATTTCTATGCAACTCGAAAATTTAACAAAAGAACAATTCATCCGTGACTTTAAGGATACTCTCCATCAAGAGCAGTTGATTAAAGTTGCCAAGGCCACACCAACGGAGATTTTTACTGCCTTGGCTGGTTTGATCCGTAAATATTACACAAATACATGGATTGAACGTAACCATGCACTTTCAGACAATCAAGAAAAAATTGCTTACTACTTCTCGATTGAATTTCTTCCAGGTCGTATGTTGGAAACTAACCTTCTCAACCTTGGTATTCTTGACCTTGTTAAAGAGGGATTCGCAGAACTTGATATTGACTTCCGTGAAGTTGTAGAAGCTGAGCATGACATGGCACTTGGTAATGGCGGTCTTGGTCGTTTGGCAGCTGCCTTCATGGATTCACTTGCGACTACTGGTTACCCAGGTTTCGGTAATGGTCTTCGTTACCGTTATGGACTCTTTAAACAACGTATCGTTGATGGTTACCAAGTGGAACTGCCAGATGGTTGGTTTGGTTCAACAGGAAATGTTTGGGAAACTCGTAAAGACCATGATATTGTAAATGTTAAACTTTATGGTGATGTTTACCTTGAAGCTAACGAAGAAGGCCGTATTGTTCCAACTTATAAAAACGCTCAAGTTCTTCGTGCGGTTCCTTACGATGTGCCGCAAATTGGTTTCCAAAACGACGTCATTAACAACCTTCGTCTTTGGGATGTTGAAATTCCTGAAGAATATGAGTTGGATAACCCAACATTGGAAGCACGCCGTCGTGTGAAAGATATTACTGCCATTCTTTATCCAGATGATTCAACAATTGAAGGTAAAAAATTGCGTTTGGTTCAAGAGTACTTTATGACAAGTGCCGGTCTCCAAACAATCATCAAATCTTACCTCAAGATGGGCTTGCCATTGAAAGATATCCACGAAAAAGTATCTGTTCACATCAATGATACCCACCCTGCGGTTGCACCAGCTGAATTCATGCGTCTCCTTCTTGACGAATACGGACTTTCATGGGAAGATGCTTGGAATGCGACTGTTAAAACTATGAGTTACACTAACCACACTATTCTTCAAGAAGCCCTTGAAAAATGGGATCAACAGCTCTTCAAACGTGTCCTTCCACGTGTTTACCAAATCATCTTGGAAATCGACAACCGTTACATCGCTGAAATGGCTGGACGTGGCGTTGCTGCAGATGTTATCGAACGCACACGTATCGTTAAGGATAACCAAGTCCACATGGCTAACTTGGCTATCATTGGTGGTCACTCAGTTAACGGGGTTGCCAAACTTCATACCGAACTTCTTAAAGAAGATACACTTCACGATTTCTATACTATTTATCCTGAAAAATTCAATAACAAGACAAATGGTATCGTTCAACGTCGTTGGACACAAATTGCAGCTCCTGAACTTTCAGCAGCCATTGATGACGTGATTGGTGATGGTTGGCGTAACGACATCCATGAGCTTGAAAATCTTACAACTTACTTGGATGACAAGGAAGTCTTGAACCAGTTCTATCAAGTTAAGAAGACTGCTAAACAACGTTTGGCAGACTACATCAAGGAAAGTACTGGCATTGAAGTATCTACAGATGCTATCTTTGACGTTCAAGTTAAACGTCTTCACGCTTACAAACGTCAATTGCTTAATCTCCTTCACATTATCAAACTTTACTGGGATCTTAAAGATAATCCAGATAAAGACATGGTACCACGTGTCTTCATCTTTGGTGCTAAAGCTGCTCCTGGATATCACTTCGCTAAATCAGTTATCAAACTTATCAATGAAGTGGCTAACCTTGTCAATAATGATGAAAGTCTCCAAGGAAACTTAAGGTTGTTTCCTTGAAAACTACCGTGTAAGCTTGCTGAAATTATTATCATTCCAGCAGCAGATGTCTCTGAACAAATCTCATTGGCTTCTAAAGAAGCATCTGGTACCTCAAACATGAAATTCATGATGACTGGTGCTATTACCTTGGCAACACTTGACGGTGCCAACATTGAAATCAAGGACGAAGTAAGCGATGAGAATGTTGTTATCTTCGGTATGGACAAGGACGAAGTTTATGAACACTATGCACGTCACGATTACTACTCTCGTGCAGTTTATGAAAATAACACAGTCATTCGTCGTGTTGTTGATACCTTTGTTAACGGTACGATTCCAAATGCTCAAGCTGAAGGTACTGAAATTTACGAAGCCCTCATCACCCACAACGATGAGTACTTCCTCTTGGAAGACTTCGCTGCTTATGTAGAAGCTCAAGAGAAAATCGATGCACTTTATCGTGATCATGACAAGTGGGCACGTATGAGCTTGGCTAATATTGCTAAATCTCATAAATTCACTTCGGATGATACGATTACAGAGTATGCTAAAGAAATTTGGGAATTGAAAAAATAGGCGATAGCTTATGAATCACAAAAAAGATAGCGACTAGAAATGGTCGTTGTCTTTTATTTTTTTAAGAAGAGGATGACTGAACCTTAAAGCATTATACATGGCAGTAGGAGTTTACCCGCAGATCTATCTTTGCCCTTAAACTTGCACTTACTTATCAAGATGTTATAATGACCTATAGGTATAAGCATCAGAAAAAGGGGGAAAATTTATGGCTTTACGCAGCCAATTAATTACCAAAGAGTTTCCAGAATTAGATAGGGTAGAGCGCTTAAATAACGAGGCCTTTCCAGATGAAGAACGTATTCCATTAAGTGAGTTTTTACAATTGGATGGTCATGATGATTATCATTTCTTTGCCTTTTATGACGAGGATGATTTTGTTGGATTTGCCTCAGTTCTCTACAATGCCAAAGTTTTTTATGTGAGTTTCTTTGCCATCGTTCCTCAAATGCGGAGTCATGGCTATGGAAGTGAGATTATTGATAAACTGGTGGACGTTTATGGACCATCTCGGTCTATGGTCTTGGAAGTAGAGCGCTTGGATGAACCAAATGACAATCCTGAGCAACGTGATGCACGTTGGGATTTCTATAAGCGTAATGGGTTCAAGACTTCCAATGCTTTCTTGGAATATGAGGGGTTAAGCTTTGAGATTCTCTATCGTGGCGATCACTTTGACGAAGAAGCCTACAGAGAAATATTCCGCAAACTTCAGGAAAATGCTTATATTGACTTCAGTATTAAACATCGTCGCTTGAGTGATTTATAAACCATCAAACCAAACAGGTCTTAGTCGACCTGTTTTTCATTTGTTTTCAGCGTTTGCCAATCGTTTTCAGAATATTTTGTCCTCCTATGCTATAATGGAAGTACTATGAAG
>JBKWCO010000120.1:0-5306 GCA_046975465.1 Streptococcus sp.
CTCAGTATAAGGATTGATCGCAAAATTCCCACTTCGAATAACTTCAGCAGCACTTGTAAAGAGCTTAATATTGTAATCGAGCAAGGTTTCTAGGTCCTCCTTGTCATAGGTGACAGTCTTTTGTAAATCATAGTTTCCACCAGCCAAATGCTCTGTTTCTGAAGCCACAAAAAGTCCCTTATAGGTTAATTCCTTATGAGCCTGAGCTGCTAGCTTATCCAGACCAAACTGAGCCAAGTTAAGCTGTGGGTCCTGCATGTGAAGATACATGGCACCAAAAAGCTGATCAGCATCCACCTTATAGGTTTGTCGAAGGGCCTCCAGATAGGTTACCAACTGCGGACTGAGACCATTGTAGAATTTCTGAATGTCAAAGACATTTTTACCTGATTTGTAGTCAACGACACCCAGAGCCCCATCCGTTAAACGGTCCACTCGGTCAATAATCCCTGTAATCTTGATGCTATTTGCTAAAAGCAAGTCAAACTTGGCTTCCTCACGCTCAACCTTAACCGCCGCATTGTCACGCAAAACACTGGCAGTTGAACGGGCGATATCTTCCAAGATCTGACGAGACAAGCGACTCTCTTGGTCCTCGGTATAGAGAATTTCAAAGGGTTGTTCCTGATTGGTCTGAGCAATAGCCTTTTCCAATTTATCATCGAAGTTTTCTGACGAAGAATCACCCATCACACGCTCAAAGACACGGTGTAAGTAAGTCCCGTGGTGTCGAGCGTCGGATGGATAGATTCCAACTCTTCAAGTCCCAAAACATAACGCAAGAAATAAAGATATTGGTTGTTATAGAAGGTCGTCAGAGCCGAGGCTGATAATTTCAGTGGTTCTTCCCCCGGAAAGACCAGCTGCATGACCTGATCATCAACCTTGGTCGTCGTCACATCGTCAATCACATTTGGAATCAAGACTTGGTCCTTATCAAGTCGCTTACGGAGATAACGCACAGCAACTGACCAGAAAGTCTGCGTTTCCTTATCCAAATCAGCATCTAAATGGCTACTGTTAAGGGCAATGACAGTCGATAGGAGGTCCTTGTAGTTCCCAATCTGGTCACCCTTAGCCTCGAAACGATTACGTCCCTTTTCAACCAAAGGAAGACCAAGCTCAAGAAGTTCCTTCAAATAAACCGACATGTCATCCAGCGTCTCATTAAGAATTTGTGGCTGACTGAGCACCAATTGTTCACTAGCAGCATTGAAAAGCGACATAGCCACAAAATGCCCCCGCTGATTGTTGCTCTGCGTGACAATATCCAAACTCCTGTGCTCATCCGTCGCCTCATTGATACGACTGCGTTCCTCATCAGACAGGAGACTCTTATTTTGCCCGACCTTAGGAAAATGTGACTGAGTCATGCCCAAAGCAAAGACATAGGGAGCTGAATGTGGTTGAATCAAATCGTATTTCTTCACATTGACCACATCAACAGTGGCTGGAACCGTACGGTAATCACAGGCCAACATTCCCGAACGCAAAATAGACAAAAAGTCGTCCACTGACAGCGATTCGTCTCCAAAAATAGTCTCAACCTGCTCTAAGAGTTGGGTGAAAGCCTTCCAGACCTGTTCATTCTGTTCTTTTTCAGCTTCACTGGCCTTGGCAGTCAAACTAGCCATCTGACTTGGCACTTGCACAGCCTCTAAAAAGACCGCAAGTTTCTTAAGCAGACTAGAACCCTTTTGTTTGCGACTGTTAAGCAACTTGTCCAAAGGCTCTACCAGTTGTGAGCGCAAGGCATTAAGCTGGTCTAAATCATACTTATCACGACTATTGGCCGTAAAATCAGACAAGAACTTGTGACGCCCCTTGATATCTGCAAAATTGACATAATACTCAAAAAGGTCTAAGTCCTCTTGAGTAAAACCGCCATAGAGACCTGATTTTACGAGATTAAGCAAATCCTCGGCACGATAATTATAGCGCTTGATACGCTCTAGCGAATCCACAAACTGCACCAAAGGATGGCTAGACATGGTTTCTTCCTTACCGAAATAATAGGGAATATCAAATTTTCGGAAAATCTGACCCACCTGAAGCTTATAACTCTCCTCATCACCAAGCAGGACCAAGATATCCTTATAGCGCTTGCCATCTGCCAGCAACTGACGAATACTCTTGGCAACCTGAGCCACCTCTTCCTTTTGGTTGACCACTTCCCAGACCTGCAAGGCTTGCTTGTCTTGATCGGTCAACTGCTCATCTACCGTACTAAAATCATGACGGCTCTCCAAAAGACGGCTAATGCGCGCAAAAGAAGGATTGCCCTCTTTGTCTGTCGTTACATAGTCGGGTGTCACCTTATAGGTCTGAGCCAAAGTTCTCAAAAAATCCACTGAGGCCTGATAAACATTGCCATAAACAAAGTTAGCCCTATAAGCTTTTTGACTGGCATACGTTCCAATGACAATCTGGTGGCACTTATCATTCAAGAGGGCAATCAGAGCTTCCTCCTCAGCTGAGAAACGGGTAAAGCCATCAATGACCAAAACCGTATGGCTCAATGCCTTATCTAAATGTCCCGAGTTAATTTCCTCAAGAAGGAGCTAAGCTTGATTGATTGTCAAATTTCCTGCCAACAAAAGGTCTTGAGCCGCACTGAAAATCTTTACCAAATCCTCCTGCTTCTCTGCTTGGTCCAAATACTGCAAATCCAGAATCGTCATATTGGCCTGTTGCAACTCTTTGTAAAGATCCACCAATTGGTTAATAAAATTACTATCCTTACGCAAACGGCCATAAACCTTGAGCTCATCATCGCCCATATGCGACAACACCTTATAAAAAATCATGGCCAGACCAGTATCATCCAGCTGCGTTTTGGGGTTGCTCGTATTGAGAATAAAGTATCTCGCCATCTGAGTAAAACGAGTCACCGTAATCTCAAAGGATGCTGACTGAGGCAGGTATTCCAAGACCTTACGCTCCTTCTCAAATGACAGGGCATTAGGGGCAATATAAAATACCCTCTTTCCCTTTTGAGCATAGCTGGTTGCCTGCTCCGTCAGAATTTCTGTTAAATCCTGAGACATATCCGTATAAAGTAATTTCATAAGACGTCCCTTTCTTGTCTCTACACCAGTCGTTAGGCTAAGCAAGAATTGGCATTCACTTAGCGCTAACAACCACTAATCCTTGCTATTATAACACAGAATGAAGCAACAATCAGACTCCTCCCTCGCCCCTTTCTCCTCCAATGTCCTAAGTTGTAGACATAAACACAAGCACGACAGCAAAGAGCCCTCCTTTATGGTCCTATAGCCAAAAAAAGAGCCAAATCCTTTGATTTGACTCGAGATCTTTATTTAAAAATCAATTCCTGTTTGAAGAGGTAATCACCACTGCTTGTAATCAAATTGGCATCACTATACTTCCTAAGAATATCCTTGGCTGAGTGGAGGTTAAGACCTGAGGTCTTCTTCTGGTTTTCTTCCTGCATAATGGCATCAAGGTCAACTTTTTCTTCTTGCGTCCTATTTTCCATGACAAAATGGTAGCTTCCATCCTTATCATGTCGATGAAAACTAAACTTGATTTGACTGGCAGGGACCTGCTTACTCTCATCAATCGCATTACTAAAGAAAATAGACACCAGCAAGGTCAAGTCAACCACGTTCATGGTAACCCCTGAAATCTCCTCAGGAATATCACAAGTCACTGGAATATTACTACGTTTAGCCTCCATCATACGAGCCGAAAGAA
This sequence comes from Streptococcus sp., assembly GCA_046975465.1. Taxonomy (GTDB): domain Bacteria; phylum Bacillota; class Bacilli; order Lactobacillales; family Streptococcaceae; genus Streptococcus. The sequence continues at coordinate 3,718 of JBKWCO010000120.1, forward strand.
GGCTACGTAAGGGTAGGGACTGAATATTTTCCAGCTTAGGATTATCAATGACACGGAAACGTTCAAACTCCTTGGCACTCTCTCTAAGGACATTCTGATACACCTGTTCAGCAAGAGCCTCTTCCTGGTCACGTACTTCCTCTGAAAATTGTTCCACAACCGTCTGATAAGACTGTCTGTATTGTAACAACTCATTGTAGAGAAGATCAATCTTTTGGTTGGCCTTGGTCAAACTATTCAAATGCCTCTTTTCCTCCATTGCCAAACTCTCTTCCAAATACTGCCGAGACAGTTGATTAAGATGGGCAATTAGGAAAATGAAAGCCACTGCGGACAAGAGAACCCAAAGCATCCGAAGTCTCAACTCCACCTCTGAAGAGTAGCCAGGAAACCAACTGTCTAAATTCACACTGAGATAGATTCCCAATAAATAAATGGCCATTGCTATAGCAACTCTTCTAGAAATCTGGAGGTTCTGGAAAGAGTCATCGCTATAGACCTTCCAACGCTTCAAATCCAAGCCCAAGAAACGGTCAAATACAAAATAAAGTGGCAAAATCAAACCGTAAGATAAGAGATAGAAAAGGGCATTAGACCCTACCTCAGCGACAGGGAGATTTAAGAGAAGGGGAATAAAGAAGAGTCCCAATAAGCGATAAAGTAAATCTGACGTCACCACTGGAAACAAAGTATGAAAAGCATACTGGGTCACCGACCAGGTCTTCCCTTTAGCAAGAAAGGCCAAAATCATCAGGATAAAGACATCAAAAACCATAATCATGTTAGTAATATTATACTGAATGACTACATCTAACAGGGCTAAGGTCAAGAAGACCGTCCAGGAGATACGAATGTCTGTCATTCGTTTGAAAATGGCACAATTTATCATCAGAGTTAAAATAAGCTGAATGGCTAGAAAGGCATCTGTATCATAGAGATTTAAAAAATTTATTCCCAAAAACGATTCAAACATCGAATCTCCTTTCTATATATTTTTTTACAAGTTATTTAGTATTCAAATTGCTGTCTATAGATGAACTTATCATTCGTAAAGCTAAGTTTAGACTGAGGGTAACGCTCCATAATATCTTCGAGCTGCTCATTGATTGATAAGTGACTCTCATACGCCTCGTGGGGCGCCTCGGCACTATCTTGCGAAAGGGTTGTCTCTACAGAGAGGACCTGGACCTCACCTCTTTGGTAATAAGACATACGAACTAAACTATTTTCTTGACCATGAGCTCTCAACAAGGCATTGTCCAAGAAGGTCGTTAGAACAGCTGATAAATCCACCACATCGATATGAACTGGGGATATAGGGTCTGGAACCTCCATGATAAAATCAACGCCAACAGCATGAAATTCCATATACTTACTCTCAATGACGGAACGTAACAATTGAGAAAGCAGGTTAGAAATATCTGGCATAACCTTGCTGAAGGGAACCTCTTCATCAGATAGGTTCTGAGTGTCTCCCTCTTGACTAGTAGCCAGAACGGTATTAGCCTTCTTAGGTACGACTACCTTAGGCACTCCATCACGGTATAGCTCCTGATAAAGATGGAGGATATGCCTACTAGATTCCTGTA
>JBKWCO010000121.1:0-5298 GCA_046975465.1 Streptococcus sp.
TTTCTCTCTTACTAGGTACTGATCTCTTGGCACGAGGTATCGATATTGAAAATCTGGAAGTGGTCATCAACTTTGATATTCCTCGAAATCGTGAAGCCTACACTCACCGTGCAGGTCGTACCGGACGTATGGGAAATGAAGGTAGCGTCATTAGCTTGGTAACTCATCCAGAAGACCTCAAAAAACTTAAAAAATTCGCTAAAGTATCAGAACTGGTTCTTAAAAACCAAGAGCTTCACGAAAAATAAGCCATTACAAAAGCACTTCAGAGTAAACTGAAGTGCTTTTAACATATACAGATTAGGCTTTTTTACCAAAGTCCTCAATCATTTGTTCCATTTCCTCACGACTTGGAGTTGTCAACATATAAAGGAAGTCACCTTGCAACTCTGCAAAGGCTGCAGGCATGATTTTCTTAACTTTAAGTTGTTCACGATACTTATCGAAAAGTTCTTCTTCTGAGTAAGCATAGTGTGAGCTGCACGACGTGAAGTTGCCAGACAGTAAAGTGGCTCAAACTGAGAAGCTGGGAATGGTTCGCCAGCAACGATATCCGCATAGCCCTTGTACAAATCAAACGAATGAGCATAGTTATAGACGTCGATTGTGAAACCACCTGCTGGACGGTTATTATATTCAATAGCAATATAATCGTCACCATCACGGAAGAACTCAATATGGAAGAAACGTTCCTTCATACCAAATTCTTTGACAATTGCCTCACCATACTTACGTAACTTAGGATCCATATCCTTAAGAACGTAGTAAGAATTGTCCATCTTGTAAATCATCAAGTCAAGTGGAGTGTGGGCATAATCGAAAGTTGTTGAGAAAACAATATTGCCATTACTATCAACAAACCATCAAAAGTACAGATTTCACTTGAAGTCACAAATTTTTCAAAGAAATAAACTGTTTCATGATCCCACTCAGCCTTGAAATGATTGATATCATCTTCTGTTTCAAGTTTGAAGGTTGCAGCTGCACCAACCCCATTATCTGGCTTAGCAATCATTGGAAGACCGATTTCTTTCACAGCTTTATCCACATCTTTGTCAGTTTTAATGACAGCACCTGGCACAACTGGAACACCAGCTTTTTGGAAGAGTTTCTTCATTTCAGACTTGAATTTAGTCTTCTTAAGATCTTCTGGCTTAGCACCAAAAACATTGAACTGTTCACGAAGTGCAGCATCTAATTCCAACCAGTATTCGTTATGAGATTCGATGCGGTCGATTGGGCCATGTTTGTAGAAAAGAAAGGCTACCGCACGTTTAACTTCATCCAAGTTTTCCAGATTATCTACACGGAAGTACTCTGTCAAAGCATCTTTCAAAGGTTGATCTAACTGTTCATAAGGCTCTTGACCAATACCAAGAACAGTGATGCCCTTATTAGCAAGTTCAACAGTAAACTGTTGGAAGTTTTGTGGATAGTAAGGTGAAATAACAATATAATTCATTTCTGATTCCTCTTTTTAGTTACTCAGTAGATAAGAAAATTATAGGTTCATGTTGTCAAGGAAATATGGCATCTGTTTACGCCACCATTCCCAATCGTGGGCTACATCGTACCCCACTCAGAGAACCAAGCTGGAATATTCTTTTGTTCAAAAGCTTCCTTAAGTTTGTAATAAGAAGGAAGACCATCTTGTTCCCAAGCACCAAGACCTGTACATACGATGATTTCAGCTTGACGGTAGCGGTCGATAAACCAACCATCATTTTGGTTCCAGATATAATCTGATGGGGAATTTTGGTAAATAGCTTCATCCCCTCCAAACTCACCCACAAAGAAACGAGCATCGTAGACACCACTAAGGGCTACTACTTTATTGAAAACATCAGGGTGTTGCAAGAAGAAATTAAGCGCATGGTAAGCACCCATTGAACATCCTGTTGTCATCATTGGATCAAACCAACCAGTTTTGTGTTTGATAAATGGAATAGCTTCTTCAATAACATAACGTTCATAAGCACGATGCATTTCAGCACGATCGTGTGGATTTTTCCAATCACAAAGCCAGCTTTCACTGTCCACACTTGACAGCGTAAAGAATTGTACGCGCCCTTCTTCGATAAAACGTGCACAAGCATCAATCATACCAAAGTCATAGTATTCGTTATGGCTACCACCTGATGAAGCAAAAACCACAACAGGGATACCTGCGTGCCCATAACGATTAAGATACATTTCACGGTTCAATTGACCACTCCAGTGGCTAAGATGTTCGATATTCATAGTTTAAATCCTTTTCCTAAATTGCTATTAAATAGTTATGACATTAAAGACTAGTCCCACTTCTCAGCGAAAAAGCGTAAACAGTCTGGTAAATTCTCAGCCCATGCCTCTTCATTATGTTCAGCACCGATTGAATGTGAATTTTGATATTCTCCAAATCAACACCACGGTCAATCAAATCATGATAATAACTCAGTGACGAATCAATATAAGCCTGCTTAATGTTACCAGCCATCAAGGTCTTGTCAGTATCATCAGCTTCCTCAGTCCCTACATAAATGTAGACACGTTGATCTGCATCGAGCTTTTGACGCGACATGTAACGATCAAAGGCATCTTGATGCAACCAGTTAGCTGAAGAAAATACCCCAAGACAACCTATCTGCTCCTTATAATCAAGCCCCATAAACTGAGTGATATTACCACCAAGGGATGAACCAATCATAGCTGTATGCTGACGGTCTGAGAGGGTACGGTACTCCTTGTCAATAAAGGGTTTAACCACATCCATGACAAACTCCGCATACTCTACTCCCTTGCCTCCGAACTGAACACCAGGGATATTAGATTCTTGGTACTTCCACGCAGAATACTCATTCATACGGCCAGGACCATCATTATCGATGGCTACAACAATCATGCGCGAAATATCAGGATTACGCTTGATTGTTGGGATAATCTTCCAAGAATAGCCCGAAAATGACTCCTTACTATAAAGAACATTCTGACCATCATGGAAATACACAACAGGGTAAGAACGATCTGTATCTGTTTCATAATTTTTGGGAGAAGAACACGCACTCGTCGAAGTTTAGCAGTATATGGTACTTCCAACTCATGCGTTTTCATCACCAAGTAAAAATAAGATTTATTCATTGTCAGAAAACTCTCTATATTCGAAATTTAGTTCTATTATACCATATTTTAAAAGAAAAAGAGCCCCTATAATGGGGACTCTTTACACTTTTTTAATGATTGAATAGCTAAACTCTTAGTAGTTTGCGATATCAAATACTGTTGATTTCACACGAGTCATAGCTTCGATAGAGTATTTCACACCTTGAGTTCCGGCACCAGATCCTTTAACACCAAGGAATGGGAAGTTATCTGTACCACGTTGTGTTTTGTTGTTGATGTGAACTGTACCAACTTCAAGTTGTTCAGCAATTGCAAACGCACGTGGGTAGTCTTGTGTGAAGACAGCACCTTGAAGTCCATATTCAGATTGGTTAGAAATCTTGATTGCTTCTTCAACTGAAGATACACGGATGAATGGCAATACAGGACCAAATGGTTCTTCCCAAGCAACACGCATATCTGTTGTTACATGGTCAAAGACTGTTGGATAGATAAGGTTTCCTTCACGTTTCAATTCAGTTTTAGCAGTAGCACCTTTTTCAACAGCATCATCAATCAAACCTTGTACAAAGTCAGCTGCTTTTGTATCGATAAGTGGTGTAACGCTTGCACTTTCTTCAGGCATACCAACAGTGATATTACCTACCAAAGCAGTTACTTTTTCTACCAATTCATCTGCAACACTATCCATTACAAGAACACGTTTGATAGCTGTACAACGTTGACCTGAATAGTCAAAGGCACCAGCAACAATGTTTTTAGCAGTCAAGTCAAGATCAGCATCTTCAAGAACGATAGCGGCATCTTTACCACCAAGTTCAAGCATGATTGGACGCATAGCTGCCAAACGACCGATATTTTCACCAACTGGTGTTGAACCTGTGAAGTTGATGAAATCAACTGCTTTGTGTTCAACGATATAGTCACCGATAACAGAACCACGACCAGTGATAGAGTTCAAGACACCTGCAGGGATACCAGCTTCAACAAATGCTTCAACCAAAAGAAGACCTGAGATAGAACCTTGTGTTGGTGGTTTGAAGGCAACAACGTCACCAGCAATCAAGGCAGGAGCAATTTTAGAACCAGCCAAGTTTACTGGGTAGTTAAATGGAGAGATAGCAAGGACAAGACCTACTGGTTCGCGACGAACAACAGCGATTTTTTTCTTGCTACCTGCGTCAAATGAACCACCTTCAAGTACTTCACCTTCCAAACGCAAACCTTCTTCAGCTGCATAGTGGATGATTTCAGCAGTACGAACAACTTCACCGATTGCAGATTTCAAACCTTTAGAGATTTCTTTAGAAAGAACTTGACCGATTTTTTCTGCATCACGTTCCAAGATATCAGCTGCTTTATGAAGGTAAGCTGCACGTTCAGCATATGAAAGTGCACGCCATGCTGGAAGTGCTGCTTTAGCTGCTGCGTAGACTTCGTCTACTTCAGCTTGGCTCATCGCTGGAACTGATCCAAGTTCCTCACCGTTTGCAGGTGCGTAGATAGTAATTTCGTTTTCAGATGTTTTCCACTCACCATTGACATAGTTTTTGTATTGTTTAGCCAAGATAGTAACTCCTTTTATCTATTATAAGACCTATTTTATCATTTTTTTAGAAATAATCCAAGATTTAAACGAGAATTATTCAGAAAATTTTGACAAAAAATAGTTTAAATTATTAACCTAGGTTAGCCGTATTCTACTCCTAACCAAAGAATGAGTCAAATATTTTGTCTCTGTTTAGCTATAAAAAAAGTGAAAGCCTAAGCCTCCACTTTTTATGATTAGTCTACGTTAACGTATTCTTTTGAAAGTTCAAGAACTTCTTCCATTGTTGAACATTCAGTAAGCGCACGGTTAGCGTATTCTTCCATTTTAGCTGTGTCAAGTTTCTTCATCAAGCTACGTGTACGAAGAACAGATGTCGCTGACATTGAGAACTCATCCAAGCCCATTCCGACAAGAAGTGGAACAGCAGTTTGGTCACCGGCCATTTCACCACACATACCAGCCCATTTACCTTCAGCGTGAGCCGCTTTGATAACATTGTTGATCAAACGAAGGATTGATGGGTTATATGGTTGGTAAAGGTATGATACTTGTTCGTTCATACGGTCAGCAGCCATAGTATATTGGATTAAGTCGTTTGTACCAATTGAGAAGAAATCAACTTCTTTAGCAAATTGGTCAGCAAGCAT